>JANODQ010000741.1:0-39318 GCA_031412775.1 Pirellulaceae bacterium
GAGCACATCAGGACATTGCCTGGCGAAAGGTTCGGAAGGATCGAGTTCTTGTAGGTGTCGCCTTGGACTTCATCAGGCAACAGAACGTTGATGATGTCGGCTTTCTTGGTCGCGTCCTCAATCGACATTGGCTCGAATTTGTGGCTGATTGCGAGATCGTAATTCTTTCCACCAGGACGTTGCCCGATAACCACGTTCAGACCGCTGTCGCGAAGATTCTGGGCTTGTGCGTGACCTTGGGAACCGTAACCCAAGATGGCGATGGTCTTCCCTTTCAAGTGAGAAAGATCAGCGTCGTTGTCATAATAAATCGTAGCGGCCATGGTGGTCAAATGCCTAATTCAGAAACAGAGAGTAAAGTTAAAACAGTGAGGTTTAGTTGAGGGATAGGCTTTTAGCCTGTCAAAATCAGCGTGAAAGAAAAACAGGCTGGAAGCCTATTCCACTTGCTAAGCGACGAATTCCACCTCGGAGGCAGAGTCCGGCAACTCTTGTTGGGGAGTGTGGCTGCCACGGACCATTGCGATACGGCCGGTGCGAACCAGCTCCAAGATCCCAAAGGGCCGAATCCGCTCGATGAAGGCTTGGACTTTGCTTTCTTGTCCGGATATTTCCACGATGACGTCAGCGTAACCGACGTCAACAATTCGCCCTCGGAAAATATCGACTAGCTCACGAATCTCGGTTCGTTTCGTACCTATTTCGGCGGCGACTTTGACGAGCATCAGATCGCGTTCGACGTACTCTTGTGAGGAAACATCGTGAACATGGACGACCGTGACGATTTTTTCAAGTTGTTTGCGGACTTGATCCACGACCTTGTCGTCCCCAACGACGACGAAGGTCATACGCGAGAGAGCTGAGTCTTCTGTTTCGCCCACAGCGAGCGAATCGATGTTGTAGCCGCGAGATGCCAACATCCCAGAAATGTGCGCAAGCACACCCGGAACGTTTTGAACTACCGCGGAAATCACGTGCCGCATTGTTTTGCCAAAAGTAAAAAATCGAGTGTTTGTAAAGCGTTTCCTGCACCACGCAGGGTCGCAATCATAATCGCTCCCAGCTACTTCCTCAAGCCACTTCCTCACGGAGCGTCGGTGAGACCGTTTCCGCTTATGGTTGACAAAAATGTGGTTTCCCCGGAGCCCCGATGCTAGTTTTGAAGTTCTACTGTACTGCATCTGTCGCTTGCTTTGAACAACGAAATCACTTCTAGAGCGAGTGGCGGCCTGGGTACCTTTACCGCTAGCTGGCGCGTCGCGTTAGCTGATTTTACTTGGCTTAAGCTGTCACGTTGTAACAAGTGTGCAACTTAAAAAACTCGCAAGACGTAGGGCGTTGCCCCTCCGGTGCTGACTATTCGTTTGCTGCGGCGGGACGATAAATCAGCTAAAAGTGTCCTTGTTTGCCCGCAATTTTGCGGCGAATTTGTAAGCAAAACTTCTTGACAGAAATTGGCTATCGGTTGACTATAAATGAATTGATCCTTGATAAGAAATTTTTTTTCACCGGCGTGTAACTGATGTACCGTGTTTTTTCACTTTTCAGTTTGCGGCTCACTTACCACGAAACACGCCGGTTTGAGTTGTGCTTTGGCAAGCTTTTGAAATTCATCGATCATCGTCGCTCGACTAGGTCCGAAAGACGTCCACGGCTCCTCGATTTGATGCGTAGCCTGCTATTCGAAGACTTGGAGAACCGAGTTTTGATGGCGGTTGGGGATCTCAGAATTGTTAACTACAACATTGTCGCAGGGTCGGGGGATGGCCTTCCCCAAGCGACCGTGGGCAGTGTACTCAAAGCGATCGGCGATGAAGTCTATAACGGTCGATCGCGTCGCGTAGATGTCGTTGCCATGCAGGAAGTATTAAGTCAAACATCAACTGCTCAGGCAGTTGTGAATCAGCTCAATACGGCTTATGGCACCCCCGGACTTTATGCTCGGGGGACGCTCAATGGGAATCAATTCGGATTTGGACAAGGAATCGTTTACAACACCCAGACGGTTCAGCTTGTTGCTCAAGCAGGAATCGGCACTGCCAGCGGAACTGGACAAGCGCGTCAAGTGATGCGATATCTGCTTCGTCCTTTGGAAGTCGGTCTCGGGAACGATTTCTATCTTTACAACAGCCACTATAAAGCGAGTGACACGACCGCTGACGCCGCTCGACGTGCCGTAGAAGCTGAAACTATTCGCGCAGACGCCGATGCGTTACCTGCAAACACACACATTATCTTTGCGGGCGACTTTAACATGTACACCAGCAATGAACTCGGTTACACGAGATTGCTGGCTGCCGGGAATGCACAGGCAATCGATCCAATTAATCGACCGGGCAACTGGACTCAATCGGGCGTACCGCTCAATATTTTCACGCAAGCTCCATTAGTCAGCCCGGCAGGAGGTTTTGTCGGTGGCGGACTTGATGACCGCTTTGACTTTCAATTGCTTACCGGCGAATGGTTTGATGGCGTGGGGCTAGAGTATGTTCCCGGCTCCTACAGAACGTTTGCTAATAACGGTACGGTATCTCGCGGTGGAAACATTACTGACACCAGCAATACCGCGTTACCGACAAGACCTGATCGATTGACAGTTCTCAGCAACTTGGGCACAACGAGCGACCATTTGCCTCTCGTCGCGGATTATCGTTTTACTACCACTACATCTCAACCCACTGCGATCCCATTTAGTGGCAGCAACTACACAGAAGACTTTAACACGCTGCCTTATTACTCAGTCGGCGATTTTACCACCACCGGAAATGGTCCCTTTCAAATCAACGGTCGCGAGATCGGTGCGACAGGGGTTGATGGATGGTCATTTGGGAAGCGGAGTGGCACTTCGACCAGTTCTTTGTTCGCGATTGGTGACGGTGGAGCGGCAACCGCGGGCGCAATTTACAGCCTTGGTCCAGCCGCAGGAACCACGGTCGTTGATCGTGCATTGGGTGCACTCGCATCAGCTTCATTTATAGGAACCTTTGGGGCGACCTTCATCAACCAAACAGCCTCTGCGATCACCAATTTTACTTTGAGCTACGTTGGTGAAATGTGGCGGAACGAGTCAAATTCACCGAATACGTTGACTTTCGAGTACGGTATTGGGGTCAATAATTTGCTCGATGCTGGTGCAAACACCTTCACAGCCGTAACGGGGCTTGATTTTACTTCACCTCCAGGCACTGCAACGGTCACCAAATTAGATGGAAACGCCACGGCAAATCGAACTGCGAGATTGGCTTCGGTCACTGGCATCAACTGGCTTCCGGGTCAAAATCTTGTCTTGCGTTGGAGAGATGCTGATGACACGGGAAGTGATGATATCCTTGGGATCGATGATGTTGTTTTCTCTTCAGTATTGAACACGAATGATACACCGACAGCGATCAACTTATCTAACAGTAACATCAACGAAAATGCCGTCATCAACTCGGTCGTCGGTAACCTCAGCACATCAGATCCCAATTCTGGTGATACCTTCACCTACTCCTTAATTGCGGGAACGGGAGCCGTCGATAACGCGAGCTTTAATATTCTGAACAACCAATTGCGAATCAACGGTCCATTCAACTTTGAAGTTCAATCTTCTTACTCGATCAGAATCTCAACCCGCGACCAATCCGGGGCAACCTTTTCTCAGGCTTTCGTAATCACTGTCAACGACCTCAATGAGCCACCGACGGCAGAGACGACAGGTCCTTACACGGGGATCGTTGGGCAACCCATCGATGTGCTCGGTATTGGATCCGATCCTGATGTTGGGCAAACGTTAAGCTACGAATGGGATTTCAATTTTAATGGAACAACGTTTGTGCCGACGGCGACCGGTTTTGCATCGTCGATCACGTACACTTCGGCAGGCAATCGAACGATTGCGATCCGCGTTACGGACAACGGCACTCCTCGATTATCTGTGATCGTCACGACAACAATCCGAGTCTCCGCGGCAGTTGTCGGGAGTCACATTTTTTACAGAGGATCGTCCTTTGATACGACTCCAGATTCTCAACAAGCGATCGACACTAGCAAAGTTCCTCTAATCAATGGCAAAGCGACTCGTGCGAATGTTAGTAATTACGATCGTGGGCTCAACGGCGTCATCGTAGATATCGCTGGAGCCAATGCGAGCGCGATTGGTTTATTCGATTTTGAGATATCTACTGGGAACACAAACACAACAAGCTCTTGGACTATTCTTCCAAGTACCGCGTTCGTAACGGTGAATCCGCTAGTCGTACTTCCCAGTCCACTCGGCCCGGGCATTGTGCGAGTAAAGTTTAACTTTGTTGACAATGCAATCGCAAGAAGCTGGCTTCAAATCAGAGTCCTTGCAAATGCGAGAACAGGTCTGACGACATCCAATACATTCTTATTTGGGAGTGCTCCCGGGGATGTTTATATCGATCCCGTTGCTCAGCGAGTCAATGCTTTCGATTCCAATGCGATTCGGACAGCAATATCGAGTCGTCCCGTGGGCATTATTCGAATCGAAGATATCAACAAAGATGGCTTAGTATCCGCAAACGACCTACGAAGCGCACTCAACTTAGTCGCCGCAGCAAGAGGACTGCGATGGATCACACTTGCCTCGCCGCTCAGCATCGTCGCACCCTCTGTCTCGATCGCATCCGATAAGTCGGCCCTCGAGTCGACAAGCGTTCTTAATAGCGAAAACGCAATCGACATCGCTCTTGGTCAACTCGATTTCTAAGTGAGATGGATATGCAGTGCATGAATTGCTTCGAGACCAAATAAATTTCTACAAGCAAACTACAGATCAAGCTTTCTTGCCACCAAGCTTCACGATTGTTTGAAACTCACCTTTGGAGACCGGTTGGACGCTCAATCTAGAGCCCTTGCGGAGGAGTTCCATCTTTTCCAAACCAGCAACGCTTCGGAGCATTTCAAGCGATTGGCTTTCTTCAAAGATCCAATCAAGCTGAATGTCGACCATAAACCACGTTGGAGACTCTATCTTGGATTTCGGATCATAGTGAGGATCTCGAGGCTCGAATGCGGTGTGGTCTTCGTAAGCCGCAGTGGACACATGAGCAACACCAACAACCGACGACGGCTGGGCGTTGCTATGGTAGACAAGGATTGGATCTCCAATTGTCATCTGATCTCGCATGAAGTTCCGAGCCTGATAGTTTCGAACGCCATCCCAACAGGTCGACCGATTTGGGGCTGCCTCCAAGTCAAATATAGAAAAGACATCCGGCTCAGTTTTCATCAGCCAGTGACTGAATGTACGTGGAGATTGACGAGAAGATTTTGGCATAGGTGAAAGGCAAAAGTCGTTAATCGGCTGCAGGAAAATTTCGTCTCCGGGAATCGGGAGCGACGGATTTTAGGCTCAGTAATTGCTTTACGAGAGTGGCACAAACGATTTTTTCGACAAATACGGCCTTTGGAAGGCTATCGCGAGAAAGTCGTGGCTGGATTTCATTGAAATCGCGTCGTCGCTGCCTAGAATGCGTCGAAGAGGAGATGATAATGACGAAAGAACTAAAAATGAAAACCCGATGGCTTGCTGCACTCCCGGTCTATAACGAAGCCGATTCGGTGCATGCGATTTTGGACGAAGTTTCCAAGTACGCGACGGACATCCTGGTGGTGAATGACGGTTCGTCAGACGGAACGGCAGAAAAGCTTGAAGAGCGACAAGACATACATGTGATTAGCCACCCGGAAAATCGCGGATACGGAGCAGCCCTCAAGTCAGCGTTTCAGTACGCGATTGATAAAGACTACGAGATCGTTGTCACACTAGATTGCGATGGCCAACACCAACCGGTCCGGATTCCGCGATTTGTAGCAGCATGCAGAAACTGCGATATTGTTTCCGGGAGCCGATACTTGAAACACTACGAGGGAGACAGCACTCCTCCCGCGCAACGCATGTTCATTAATAAGCAGATCACGCGTCAGATCAACGACCGCTTTGGACTTTGCCTGACCGATGCATTCTGTGGCTTCAAGGCGTACCGTACCTCGGCCTTAAAACTCCTGGACATCCAAGACGAAGGTTACGCGATGCCACTAGAACTTTGGACGCAAGCAGCGATGCTTAACTTCCGCATCTTAGAGATTCCGGTTCCATTGCTATACCTGGACTTGAACCGTTCGTTCGGCGGTTCGTTGGATCAAGCTGAAGTACGCTTGGCCTACTACAATAAAGTGCTCGATGAAAGCATTGCCAAGATGACCCAGCGCGGGCACTCGATTCCTGCACTCGCGAATCCTTCTGGCAAAGCCTGTAACGGTGACCGCTCGTGACCGAGTTTGCCAACTACAAGGCACCTCGTGCAGATGAAGCTGTTTTATGTGAACCGCCAGCCAGCGAATGGGCTCGTGTTGCATCAACCAATGCACAGTCATTCAGCAGTACGAACACGACAGCCGACAACCGCAGTCAAAGTAGCGAATCCTTGTCGACCAGCGAGATTCTTTGGAGCGGTATCCCACTCCGTGACATTCGCTTGTGGACTCGTCGCGATGCCATTCGTTTTTCCCATTGCAACACGAATTCTTGTTCGGATTTGACTTCGGATTGCTTAAACGATTACAAGTTATGGTATGTCAGCGGCCATCAACCAGAACTTTTTCATCCTGGTGTTTGGTTTAAGAATTTTGTTCTTTACGAAGCCGCGAGAGAACAGAACGCTGTCTCGCTGAACGTGGTTATCGATCATGATGTTGCGTCACCGGTTTCAATCGCCGTTCCGACTAAGAACGATGACGGGACGATTGGATCACAAGTTGTTGCCTTGGAAGGCTGGGCTGGGCTGAGAAGTCAATCAGAATCTTCATCTGAATCCCACGATTTGAACGTACCGTGGGAACTTACGGTGGACGATGGAAGCCTTCATTGGCAAAAGTTCCAGGACGACATTTCGGAATTTCTTGCACCATTGAACATTGGCAAACCGCTTATCCAAAAAATGGTTCCGATGATTCGCGAGTCAATTTCTTCAGGAGCACCTATTGGCAAAGCAATAGCGATGGCTCGGCATCAAATTGAACGCGACTGCGGCATTTATAACTATGAAGTTCTCTTCAGTCAGTTAGCTCAGGGACGCGGCTTTGCAGCCTTCGTGTACGAAATCCTGTCATCCATTGAGTCATTCCGAGCCATCTATCATCGCTCGCGAAATGATTATCGAGTATATCATCAAATCAAAAACGAATCGCAACCCATCCCACCGCTTGCCGAGCAATCCAAGGGCGGCTTTGTTTGGACCGAAGCTCCTTTTTGGGTTTACAGTACGAAATCTCCCACGCGACATGCTTTGTGGATTCGACATGCAAATCACCGGATCATCTTGAGCGATTTGCATGAGTGGGAATCGCAGATCGATTGTGACGCAGACTTCGAAGCAATCACCGCTTGGTGGCAGAACCTGATGCGATCTCAAGTAGCAATACGTCCACGTGCATTAACGTCGACTCTCTTTATGCGTCTTGCTATCGGAGATCTCTTTGTACACGGTATCGGCGGAGGAAAGTACGATCAAATCACCGATCTCATCATTGAACGATGGTGCGGTATTACTGCACCAACTTTTGCGGTCGCCACCGCAACGCTTTTTCTTCCCATGAAGCAAGATACGACTCAGTCGCGGTGCACTTTGTTGACTTCCGAATCTCGCGATCGATTGCGAGACTATCGATTCAACCCCGAGAGACTCGTTACTGGTGCATCGAGTGAAAAAACTCGCACCCTGCGAGCAGAGATCATGAAACGAATTAAAAACATTCCAACCGGCGCTGCGAAGATCCGTTGGCACGAATCTTTACAGAAGCTTAAATCTGCAATTCGTTTTTCGCTCTCAGAAGAAATACAAATCGACCAACCATCTTTAACGAGCGAATTACAGGCTTCGATTGCCGGGGATTTACAGCAAAAGCTAAGATCGTCTCGTGAGTATTCGATCGCCGTTTTTCCTGATGGTTGGACTCAAGAAAAGCTTCACAGCCTAGCAGAGCACAGCATGCTGACTAGCGATGATGATCACCACATCAATCATGTCGCAAGTATCTCCATTTCTGGCGACGTGAATTAATCGTTTGTCTTGTAAAGCTCGATTGAACTCGTCCTGAATCGTTGCAACATGCTTCGCCTTCAATATTTCGCCTGTTATTCTGCTGCCAGTGGTTTCCGAACCTTGGCAAAAACGTTCTCAATTCAGTGAAAAGGTTGGCGGATAATCGCCTCCATTCTGATCTGTTTTTTTCTCCCATATTGGTACCGAAGAAGCGTTGCCTGCGAGCGATTCACCGGTGACTTTTTTGAGCCAGCGTTCGATCATGGAAATGCGTTTAATCGGACAGATTTCCGCCAATAATGCCAACTGCGCATCAAGGGCCAGCGGAAGCATGCTAGCGAGCAAATAAGAGAACGAACTTATTGAGTCAATAGAGGGTGCTCGATGTTGAAGAAGATTTGCTAGTGGTACTGCAGGGAAATGTTTTGCGATGCACAGGAAAATTTGGGCGAGCGAGACCGAGAGGGCCTTTGGAAGTGCCTCCGAATCTTGACTTGGGAGCAAACAATCAATCACATCTATTTCCGCGCGACGAAATACCTCCGACTCTTCAATCTCTTCGGTAATCATTCCTCGAGCGTACCCTTGAAGAAGGATGTTATGCCGCCCATCTTCGGTGGGTTGGTGGCGAATAATCTTTCCCACGCATACCAAGGGATACAGCTCCGGAGAACCCAAATACGTCGACTCCCAGCCAGGGATGAGAGTCGCCATGGTGATCAATTTGTCAGTCTCCAAGGCTTCCTGAAGCACGTCGCAGTACCTGGGCTCGAAAATGTGAAGTCCGCGAATCACATGCGGGAACAACACGAAATTCGGCAACGGGAACAGCCTGACCCTCATAGTTCGAGCGGGCTCTTCTCCGCCTTTGTTACTTGGGATTTCCCCTGCCATCAAAAAACTCAAAAAATTAGAGAAAACGGAGAGAATTAAACTAGCCTCAAAAACTCCCAGCAACGCTGAAAACTGTCGAGCCAGGTCATTCAGTTGTATTCGATACACTGACATTCTCCGTCCCAATCAAGCCCTACCCCGGATCAACAGGGGAGAAAATATCGGTTATAATTCATATAGATACGTCGTTTAACGCATATAACGTGCGAAATCTTTCGTCGCGATATCGTCAATCAAACTTCCTTGGAAGTCACTTCCCTTTAATCGTCAATCGCCGAATCATGATTCTTTCAGGACAAGAGATTCACCGACGGATAGGAACCGATATCGTTGTCGATCCGTTCGACGAAACGCGGCTTAATTCCAACAGCTATGACCTTAGCTTGCATGATGAATTGCTTGTTTATGAGGAAGTTGTCTTGGATGTGAAGCAGCCCAATCGGTATCGGCGGCTACAGATTCCGCAGGAAGGCTTGATCCTTTCACCGAACCAGCTTTACCTAGGGCGAACTCAAGAGTACACCGAGACGCACGAGCTGGTTCCGATGATCGAGGGACGTAGTTCGCTTGCGAGACTTGGCCTTTTCGTTCACGTATCGAGTGGATTCGGCGAAGTTGGCTTTTGCGGGTTTTGGACACTCGAAATTTTCTCGGTCCAGCCCATCCGAATCTATCCAGGAATTCGAATTTGCCAAATTTATTATCACCAGGTTACGGGCGACGTTTCCGAGTACTCGAGTAATAAGTACCAGAACAACCGCGATATTCAGCCGAGTCTTATGTATAAGGAATTCATCCAAAGTGACGAACCCCAGCAACTGCGACTCGACTTTTAGTCCTAGATCTTCCCGTAACTGAACTCGCTACCGTTTCGACATCTACCGCGGCGAATACAAACCACCAATTGATTTCCGACCAAGCACAAGAAGGTCGCAATTACGACTTCTTAGATTGGTATATGCGACTGATAAGTTCTTCGTAGCCGACAACCATCGATTGCATAGAGCCGTATTTCTGAACACGCTGACGGCCCTGTTCACCGATGGTTGTGTGCTTCTTAGAGTCCAAGATAAGTTCCTGAATTCGGACAGCCATCGCTTCCGCATCGCCGGGCTCCACGCAATAACCAGTTTCGCCATCGATAACCGTTTCGGCGATCGAGCCGACGCGAGTACTCACGACTGGTACTTCGGTCGAGAGTGCTTCTAAAATCGATACAGGATTAGCTTCGTTGTGGCTAGTCAAAGCAAACACATCGATTGCTGTGAGAAGGCGGTGGGTGTCACTGCGATTACCAAGCATTTGAACTTGATATTGAAGCGAGTGCTTTTCGATAGCCGCTTCGATCTTCACGCGTTCGGGGCCGTCACCGATGATCAAAAACTGACTATCGCGAACAACACGTTGCACCCGAGCAGCAACGTCGATAAACATTTCATGATTCTTCTCCGGTCGCAACGCAGCAACAATCCCTATTACCGGCGCGGTGGCCGGTAGATTCAATTCGCGACGTACTCGCGATCGAGTTTGTAGGTCGGGACAAAATCGTTCCGTATTAATCCCATTTGGAATCACGGCGACTTTCGATTGAGGAAAACGTTCGAAATCGACCAGGAACTTTCCGTGTGATTGCGCGACCGCGATGAAAGCATCGGTGATCTTTGTCAAGTATCGATTGGCTTTTCCAACTCCGTCTGGCCATCCGGTAGAGTGAAGTGCGGAACAAATAACAGGAACTCGAGCGAGTTTCGCGGCTATCCGGCCCCAGAACATCTTGTCACCCGCACCGACGGTGACGACCGCTTCGATTTTCTCGCGAACAAAATGCTGACGCAACCGTTCGATAACACGAAAGTCCCATTTGGAAGCAATGAATCGCGAGGCAACCGAAAACTCAGCCGCGAGCTCTTCGCCCAGCGGTCCACGCTCTTTCAGACAAACAATCTGCGGAAGAATTTTGTCGGAATCAAAGCCGCGAACCAAGTTGACGAGGAGCGTTTCCGCTCCTCCCACCGGCATACTTGTTAGCAAAAATGCAGTTCGAATCGGCTTCGTTTTTTTAGAATGGATTTGGTTTGGATTGATCACTTTAGAAGAACTGCCTAGCGATTCAAAATCCAATTCATACATCGATTCGGCTCGGGCGGAATCATGGTCGACTATCAAGTTCATATCGAGCCTATTGAAGACATAGAAACGGGATTCACGCCAGTTTGCGTAGACACCAAAAACGGACGTACGCTGCTGGCACTAGATTCAGAGCGACAATCTAAAAACGACTCGGCTGTTTGCGTTGGCATTTTGTATTTGAGCGGACACTTTTTACCAATTTTCCTCGGATCCATCGTCAGCCAATTATGGAGTGACGCGGTTCCGCATTCGCCGTGAAAGCGACTGATATGAAACGAGTCTCCACCAGGAAAATTCAATCCGCCATAAGCTGAGACAAAGGCTCGAAAACCAGATTCGAACACCATATCGATAGCCGCTTGAGACATGTTTTTCGGAAAGCCATAAGGAAACGCAAAGTATGCAATTTCTTGGCCAGTCCAGTCCTGAAGCTTTTTACGTGAGTCAGAGATTTCAATAAGCAAACGTTCGCGAGGCCATGGCTTACCCAGATCAATGTGGCTCGCAGTGTGACCACCGATTTGAATCCCGTTGTTCGCCATCCATCGAATCTCCGAGATCGAATTGACACAAAGTGGTTCTTTGCGTGCGATGTCATGTTCGAAGAATTTTTGATTCTCGACATGATTCGTCGTAACGAAGTATGTGCAAGGAATTTTTCGGCGAATCAGCTCCGGAATTGCTCGATCGAGATTCTCTGCGTAGCCATCATCAAACGTAATCGCAACAGAGTGCGTCTCGCGAATTTGTTTTTTTTGCGTGCGAATCGTATCGTCCAGCGATGCAAAGGTCGCAAGATCGGCAATCAAGTCGAGATGCTTTACAAAGTTATCGGTACTGATCGACCAAGGATTTGCGATGGATTCTGCAACACGGTGATAGAAGACGACGCTCGCAGGCCAAGACTTCGACTCTGAAAATTGCTGCACAATTTCCCGACGAGTTGACGTGGTCAACCATTCGTAGGTGTTCAGCAAATTTTCGCGTAGCGTGGTCATTATGCATTCAAGCTGGAAAAGGAGTCAATCTATGGAAAAGTGCCTCTCATTTTTGTATCGAGCAAACTTCACACAGCTTTGAAAGTCGCTATTTGTGCCTTTCACGGAGGTTGTAACGATTATCAGGAATCAAACGACTACAGAAAAACGAGGACCGCTTCATCGAACACGTCCTGTGTTCCGGATCGTGGCGTAAGTTATTACACGGAGAAAATGTAATGCTGTTTGTTGGTTGTTTAATGGCACTTGCCGCGGGGGTGTGGTTCCTTCTAGCGTTGCGTCATAACGACATGGTCGTCGGTTCAGCCATTTTCTTAACCGTCACTAGCACATTCACTTCTGACTTCTTTGCGGTACAGACCGGAAGTGTGACTCTGACGCTAGATCGCTTGTGGATCGTTTGTCTGATGATCCAATTGATTTACAACATCAAGTTCGGACGATTTGTTGCACGACCCCTCCAGACATCCGACGTTTGCCTGGCTGCTTTTCTTGGTTGGCTAATTCTTCGAACCCTTATGGAACCCTTGGGCGAACAAATCAAAGGGCAACCGTCGACTGTCATGCATTTGCTGAACGGTTATTTAGTTCCAGCGCTACTGTATTGGCTGATTCGATTTAGTCGTGTCGACGAGAAATCGATTAAACCAGCGGTAGTGATTTTGCTAGTCTTTGGCGTCTACCTTGGAATCACTGCGGTCTTAGAAATTGCAAACATGTGGTCGCTCGTCTTTCCCAAGCATATCGCTGACCCAACAATCGGCATCCATTTCGGTCGTGCTCGTGGCCCGATGATTCAATCAGTTCGGCTTGGAATTTGTTTGAATCTTTGCTTGGCTCTACTTTGGACCTGTGTTTGGCGGTTAAACCCAAAATCCAAGTGGGCTTGGACAGCGGTAATAGCGATCTCACCGATTTTGCTTTTGGGCATTCTATTGACTTACACGCGAAGCATTTGGATGGGCGCAGGCGCAACCATAATCATTTCAATGCTGACACTTTTGCAAGGAAAAGTAAGAGCTATGGCGCTCGGCGGGTTATTTGTATCCACCGTGGTTGCTGGTTTGATCGTTGGCCCGAGTCTTGTATCGTTCAAGCGCGAGTACTCGGAAGCAGAGACGCGAGAGAGTACTTATATGCGGGCGGCTTTTGCTTACGTTTCTTGGCAGATGTTTTTTGACAGACCCATTATCGGGTTCGGATTCAATCAGTTCCAAGTCTATAATCGTCCGTACTTGGACGACCGCACAACCAATATTCGACTTGAATCGATTCGCGGGTATGTACACCATAACTCGTATGCGAGCATCTTGGTCGATCTCGGGTTAATCGGAGGTGTACTCTATTCGATAGTCGTGATTGCTTTCGGGCGAAACACCTTCCAGTTATGGCGAAACCAAGCCGCACCCCGGTGGGCTCGAGCGACAGCTTCGCTTACGTTTTCGATTGCCGCAGTTCACGCAATCCAAATGGCGTTTCACGAAGTTTCATTTTCCACCATCGAATACAGCGCCGTGGCCATCTCGCTTGGACTTTGCCAAGCCTGTCGCGATGATTTCCAAGGAGCGGCCGTTAGCGTTGCGAAAGCTCGTGTACCATATCAACCAGTGCAATCACGTTATCAACCGGGGTATGAGGCAAGATCCCATGCCCAAGGTTAAAGATGTGGCCAGCGCGTCCGTCGGCTTCGTCAAGCACCCGCTGAACTTGCTTACGAATAGCCTTAAGATCGGAAAATAAAATCGTTGGATCTAAGTTTCCTTGGACCGCTCGATCCGCTCCCGCCATATCCCAACCTGTATCCAAGGGAACACGCCAATCAAGTCCGACAACGGTTCTTGAGTCTCCTCGGAGCATCGAAGTCAGCATTGGGTTTCCAGTTGCAAAATTCACAACTGGCACACCAGGTATGATCGCATCCAGGATTTGCAACATGTATGGTCGAACGTAAGTTCGATAATCCGACTGCGAAAGGCATCCCGCCCACGAGTCAAAAATCTGAACGCAATTCGCACCAGCGAGAATTTGCGAATTCAAGTACAAAGCAATCGATCGCGAAAGCTTTTGCATCAACACATCCCACGCATCGGGAGAGCTATACATGAGCGTCTTGGTGTGCAAATAGTTTTTGCTGCCACCACCTTCGATCATGTAGCTAGCTAGCGTAAATGGCGCACCGGAAAAACCGATGACGGGGATATGCGGCTTTATCGCAGCACGCGTGTAGCGAACCGTGTCGGCCACGAATTGCAACGGTTCCATGGACTCGAGTTCTCGAACTCGATCAACATCGTTTGGCTCGCGTAGCGGATTATGAATGACTGGTCCGTCCCCTTGGGCGAACTCCAATTCCATTCCCATCGGCTCGAGAATCGGCAGTAAATCGGAAAAGATAATTGCAGCATCGACACCAAGTTTTTCAACTGCCGTGACCATTACTTCCGCGCAAAGTTGCGAGTTCTTACACAATTCCAGAAAACCAACCTTCGCGCGCACTTCGCGATACTCAGCCATGTAACGTCCAGCTTGTCGCATCAACCAAACCGGTGTGACAGGACTGCTTTGCCGACGCGCTGCGAGCATGAATGGACTATTATCAACTTTGGCGGACGTGTCTTGAGAAGTACTTGACATGGCGGGAATGATTTTAGTTGGCGAGGTGTTTGAGTTGGAAAGATCGGCTTGCGAAAACTCGGGTAAAGGTATTGGTCGAAGACGTTTCGCAGCAAGCACACGAGCCGTTCTCGAGGCCGCTTCAGACACCAGATGTCCCATCTTGGGATGCTCCGGTTCGAAGTCTACGGTGATTTCTAGATGTTGACACATCTCGGATGTCGTCGGCCCAATCGATACGACGACCATTGAGTTAAGTGCTTTTCGGAGCGACTCCTCAACACCCATCTCTTGCGCCATTCGAATCAAGTTGACAACTTGATGAGCACTTGTGACAAGCAAGCAATCACGACGACCACTCACCATCTCGCGGATGTTTTCACGAAGCGGTTCCGTGTCTTCAGGAAGCTCCCACTGATATACGCGGACTTGTACTACGCGTGCACCACGAGCTTCGAGGCCGGCTATCAGTGAGCGATTAGTTACTCCGTATTCTTGCAGTCCAATGGTCTGGTTAGCGATCGGAACCTGCAAATCAATTGTGTTTAGCAGCTCTCGCCACGTATTCGGCTCGGGGGCGCGGAAAGTGGGACTTAATCCAACCTCACGCATGGCGACCACAGGCTTGGGGCCTCGAGCAATCGTTGTAATGTCCGAAAGGGTGTCCAAAAACTGCTGCTTGTCAACATGCCGCTCAATTGCCGAAAGAAGATGTTTAAAACCTACTCCAGTAAGGAATATGACGACGTTGATCTCGCCAATAATCACCCGGTTTGCGAAATCAATTGCTTCGCGATTCTCGCTCAGCGGAACTTCCCGCATCGACGGACTGACAAATGGAGTCCCGCCGAATCGCTCAATCAATCGTGCCATATCGTCGCACCGACGGCTTTCCAGTGCGGCAATGCGAAGTCCATTGAAAGAGGGCGATAAATTGGTCATGCTATCCTGGGTAGTTTGGAGAAGATCGGGGTTTACTGAAAAACAGCAATAGCCGTTCTCTGTTTTTCGATTAAGATCCTATCTTAGCAAATTTACTGATTTTGCGGATCGACCTCCGGAAACGGCTTGAACGAATCGCTATCGATGCGAGCAATATTCCAGCCAGGTTAGTCGCGAATTTTTGTACCACTCAGAGAAAGCATCATGACCACCAAGCCAAAGATTAGTAAGTCACGCGTCGCCCTGGAGTATATAGAGTCCCATCCCGAGGCAACAGCCAATGATGTGGTAGCCGCTCTGTCGCAATACGAAGTGAAACTCTCAGACGTCGCCAACGCCAAGCAGAAATTGCGAGCGACTTCGCAAAAACGAGCAGCGAACGGTCAAAAAAAGCGAGGTCCAAAGCCTGGCAAAGCAGCCAAAGCAACAGCAGAAATTGCCGCAAAGACTCCAAAGAAGCCAGGCCGTAAGCCTTTGAAGAAGACAGCAGCAGCAAAATCGCCGAAAGCTGCATCCAAGGTGGCAGTGGCTGTTAGTAGCAGCCCCTACTCGACCATCGAGGCGGGCTTGCTTTTCATCGAAGCGACTGGATCGATCGAGAGTGCTCGCGAGTTGCTAACTCTCATCGAGCAAATCAAGAAGGCCTAGTTTGTCGGCGCATCAGACTTCATTCGCCAGTGGGATTTAGAAATACATCCCCTGGCAGGCGAAGTATCCTAATGCCGCCAACGTCATTGGAATTCCGTACGGGAGAAGTCGCATACGAGGTTTGCGTTCGGCAGCTATTTGATAGAGCTGTTCTGGATCAGCCACTTCGAACCATTCACGAATGATGAACACAAACTGTTTGGCATGATGTTTCCATTGCCCGCTTGCAACCACCATCACGATCGCCATGATCGCACCAACAATTGTTGTTGCTACAAAAACTTGCCAGGTATGTTCTACGTGAACCCATGCGCCGATTCCGGCGAGCAGTTTTACGTCGCCCGCTCCCATGCCACCAACACTGTAGAGTGGATAGAGCAACAAAAGCCCAACGACCGAACCAGCAAAGCTCCATCCAAGTCCTTCGAATCCGCCCGCTGCGCAGCTGTAGATCCAACCTGAAATAATCATAGGGAACGTAATCCAGTTTGGAACCTTCAACGCCCAGCCGTCAATCACTGCAGCGACCACGAGAATTACAGAGACCAACCAAATCGGCCAATGCTGAATGAAAGCGTCTGCTAAGGCTGCCAAGTCCATGATTTCTATGCTTATCGATTTGAATGAGTTTGTGTGACTATCGTTGCGACTCACCTAAAGATGATCGCGATTGATCGGGAGAAGTTTATTACCTTGCTGGGAAAAGCCAGAACCACATCACAGCCATCAAGGCCATGAAACATCCCATCATTTGCCAGAGCCCACTAATCGCCTCAATTGGTAACAGTCCATGGTTCATGATATAGTGGGGTCCGTATGTATCTTTTAAAAAATGCGGCGCAGGCAATCGACGATTTCCAACGATCGCCTGCGTCGCAAAAAGGGGCTGGAACCAATGCTACGAGGCAGGAGTTCCAGAAATTTGCCCGGCAACCGATGTGAACGCTGTTCGTGCATTGTTACCGACTGTTCGAGTTGCTGTTAAGCAGATAACGATAATTAGCGACAACATTACGGCGTACTTAACAGCCGTCGGTCCGTCTTCTGTTTCCAGAAAACGCTGTACCTTCGCGTAAAGATCTTTTATCTCGCCGCTCCTTGAACCTACAAGCTGGCACCAGCAAAAATTAAGAGGCGGGAGTGCCCGAAATTTGTCCAGCGACCGATGTGAAGGTACTGGATGCATTGGTACCAACCGAACGTACTGCACTCAAGCAGATAACGATGATCAGCGACAACATAACTGCGTACTCAACCGCTGTTGGTCCGTCTTCTGACTTTAGAAAACGTTTTACTTTCGACGCGAAATTTTTCATAGCTTCCTCCGAATCATCGAACACCCCGGCATTCGAGGTTATTCGAAACATTAGTTGGTGCCCGACGCGTCGGCTATTTTGCGATGATACATCGCCATGTACCATTCAACCAACTCGAGGGCTGTCTTAGCCTCCCTTTACAGAGGCAACAATCCGAACGCGAATCGTTACTGAAACATAGGACACGCTTTATGCAAATCAAAACTTTCTTCATCGGTAAATCCCACGCTGTCGCTATATTTTCCGCGTGATCCGGCAATACAATCGTTACAAACAAACCACGCCAATCAAAAACGTGATCGATGACTCAAAAAAGTAGATAAGCATTTGGAAAAGTCTCAAGTTTGCAAAATTGAAAGCATTTAATCAGCAAAAACAAAAGCAATTAGCCGCAACCTACTGGGGCCTATGAATACAAAATCAAAAAACATCAGCGCCTGGGACCGCATGGCTCGCGCTGGCCACATTCTCGCGACTCCAGCGACCGACGAAGAACTAAAGAACCCGCTGCGGGTCGTTGACGAAATAGGTTGGCTGGGCGGAAACATCCAAGGCTGGCGAGTCCTTTGTCTGGCCGCTGGTGGAGGCCGTCACGCACCGCTTTACTGCGCTGCAGGTGCTGTAGTAACCGTTGTTGACCTCAGCTCTGGAATGCTCGAAATCGATCGTGAAGTCGCAATGCAACGAAAGATGGATATCCGGCTGATCGAATGCGATATGTGTGACCTGAGTTCGCTTCAGAACGAGGAGTTTGACTTGGTCGTTCATCCGGTCAGCACTTGCTACGTCGATCGCCCCTCTGCTGTATTTTATGAAGTAGCCAGAGTTCTTGGACCGGGCGGCTTATACATCTCACAGCATAAGCAGCCGATGAATCTCCAGGCTTCACTCCTACTTGATGGAGGAAACTACGTCATCGAGCGACCCGCAGCAAGCGGCAGCATCGCCGCATCGGCCACACAACCAAGTCGATTACGCGAACCCGGAACCAACGAGATCATCCATTCACTGCAATCGATACTCGGCGGTATTTGTCGCGCTGGTTTTGTGATCGAAGATCTCGTCGAACCTCACCACGCGAAACCAGATCAGCCGCCCGGTTCATTCGGTCATCGCTGCTCGTACATCCCGCCCTACATTCGAATCAAAAGCCGGCGACTCCAACACACGGTGAACGACTCATCCGCAAATAAATCCAAAATCTGGTTGGGTAATTAGTTAGTTCAACGCACGAACCGATTAATCCGATTAACCTAGACGTCTTGCTTGAGGCAAATGCAACTAATTGTCTTCATCATCGAAATCGGGATGAAGCGGATCATCGGGGTCTAAGAAAAAGTCACCGAGCCCCTGTGGGAGCCCCTCGTTTTGTAGTGATCGCTTGCGGCGCTCATAGGCCGATTGCAGGTCCAAGGCGTCATCTCCCAAGCACGCCTCGAGAGCTTCTCGCCAAAGCGCATCTTTTGAGACCGGGTGCGTCGAGTCCTGCGACATTCGCTTCATCGCATATCGCAGTAACTGAATTCCATCGCGAGCCGAATAGTCTAGCTTTAAAGTGTGCGATTGCTGAAGAAAATCAACGGTGAGCGTTAGCATCTCATCGGCGGCGAAAGGCAAGTGATACTGGAGTATTGAAAGCTCGTCTTGTCGGTTAGGGAATCCAACGGCGAGCGTCGGTTGAAGACGACTAAGGATGTAGTCAGGAATTTCGTAAGTTGAATCATCCTGATTCATCGTCACAGAACATCGAAAATCCCGATGAGCTGAAATCGTTACCCCAGCCACAATCGACTCGACATAACGACGATGATCTAGCAACGGAGCCAACGAAGCCCACGACTTCTCGTTCATCCGATTCCCCTCGTCCAGGATGCAAACTCCACCGCGAATCATGGCGGTCACCATTGGGGAGGCATGATAGGCAATCTTTCCGTCGCTTCCGAGGATTGGCGTAATCAACAAATCCTCGGGACGAGTGTCTGCTGTGCATTGGTAGATGTAAAGCTCTTGATTGCGAGCCTTGGCGGCGGCCATCGCAAGAGCCGTTTTCCCGATACCCGGCGGACCTACCAATCGCGGAGCAAGCGGCAAATCTTTTTCATCAACTACTAACCAACAAGCGGCCAGTTGCCGAAGAACTTCCATCTGCCCAATCCACTGTGATTCATTTTGGATTGGGTTCCCCAGCGAAACGGTAACACCATCGATCGTGATCTTTTCTTGCATCTTTACCCAGTTTGAATCGACGTAATTTGAATAAACATAAACATAGCGAGTTTCGAGAATTGTATCACAAATGATTGTTTGCAAAGTCGCGAAGCCCACGTATCCGATTCTCTCCGTAGGCTCTTAAATTGCGTCTTATTTTTCATTCCTGACTAATCGCCAACACCTAACAGAATTTCTTATTCGTAACTCCTCCCTTTTCGTACTCGTGCTCAGCCATCGGCAGTGCTCGTGCTCGATTATACAAGTACGAGTACCATTTCATTGAGTACGACTAAAAGCACAAAATCCTACGTGAATTTACGAATTGTAAAGTCGTTTCGCGACATCCATGTTCACAACGTCCCACGAGATGCCTTCATCGTTTGTCCCTTTTTCTGTTTCTAAGATCATAGGTAGCGACCGAAACGCAGGATGATTAATAAAACGCGAGATTCCGTCGAGCGTCAGGTGCCCCAACCCAAGATGTTCATGACGATCCACTCGACTACCGGCAGGCTTTTTGCTGTCGTTAAGATGAATGGCAGCAACTCTAGTAAGCAGCGAATCGACGCTCAGCTCATCAATCAATCGGTCGAGCCCGCTGTCGCTTGTAAGATCGTATCCAGCCGCATGACTGTGGCAACTATCAATGCAAATGCCAAGCGATTCGGAAGCTTCCGCGCGGCGAAAAATCTCGGTCAAATCAGCGATCTGCCAACCAAGAGCGTTTCCTTGGCCAGCCGTGTTCTCTAGCAGAAGTTTCACCTTGCTTTGAGGTTCGTTGGATGAAACTGTTTTGAAAATCGCATCGATCCCCTTGGCAATTCGATCCAGCCCCGCTTCACGGTCACCATCGGTAGCAGAACCTGGATGCATAACGACACCCGCCAAGTTCAAATAACTTGCCCGTTGGATCTCGTCGACCATGGAATCAACCGACTTTTGCCATAACTCGGACTTTGGCGAAGCGAGATTGATTAAATAGGAAGCGTGCGAGATCGGTTGGGCGAGTTCGATCTTAACCGCAGCAGACAAAAATGAACTTCGATCGGCTTCGGAGATCGGTTTTCCAGCCCACTGGTTATTATTTTTCGTAAATATCTGTAGAGCTTTCATACCCAGCTCTCCCGCTTCGTCTGCCGCGCGATGGCAACCACCAGCGATCGATAAATGTGAACCTATGAGTATCGACATGTGTCCGGATGTAAGGTCAAAAGGTAGAAACCGCGACAAAACGCAATTCTACCCAAGGTCGACCGTAGCAGAAGCCGTAAGAATTCTGCCGATTTCAAGGTTTATATGGTAGAGGTCTTACGACTTTTACTTCGAAATATCCTTTCCCATTTGGTGCGACATGAGACTTTCGAATTGTCCCCATTTGGCTTACGGACTACGATAGAATATGCCTTCGCAGGTAACCCTAAGAATCCCTCCCGGAAAGGAAACCCCCATCCCCGTGCAAACCCATGATCGAGCCCAAAGTGCGGCCGGCGAACTGTGCGTCTTAGCAAGAATGCTTTCTTCACGAGACGCTTCCCCCGAAAACCCGCTTGAGGAGTTGAGCGGATTGGCTGAAACGGCAGGAGCTGTTGTTGTTGGAACTGTTGTCCAGCGGCGTGAGCATCCTGACCAGACAACCTATCTCGGGAAAGGAAAGATTGCCGAGCTCAAAGGTATGGTCGATTTGCATGATCTAGATATGGTGATTTTCGATAACGATCTTTCACCCGCTCAGACACGTAATCTTGAGCAAGCTCTCAACGTCAAGGTGCTCGACCGGAGCGAGTTAATCCTGGATATCTTTGCCAACAATGCCCGTACCTACGAATCGAGGTTGGCAGTCGAACTCGCACAGCTTGAGTACTCGCTTCCACGGCTGAAACGTATGTGGACACACCTTTCACGCCAAACGATGGGTGTTGGGATGCGTGGTCCCGGTGAAAAGCAACTCGAAGTCGACAGACGATTGGCTGAGAAAAGAATTCACGAACTCAAAGCGGACATCGCAAAGATCCTCAAACGCAAGGAGCGGGAAGTCGCTCAGCGGGAATCGATGTCGGTCTCTTTGGTCGGGTATACCAACTCGGGCAAAAGCACCTTGATGAACGCGTTGACCAACGCCGATGTGGAAGCCGTGGATAAGTTGTTTGCCACACTTGATACGCGAACACGACGTTGGATGTTGCCAGGCTGGGGGCCAATCTTGCTCAGCGATACCGTCGGTTTCATTCGAGACCTTCCTCACCGTTTGATCGCTTCGTTCCGTGCAACCTTAGAAGAGGCTCGACAAGCGGACCTCCTGATGCACATTGCCGATGCAAGCAACGAAGCCGTATTGGATCAAATCTCGTCTGTCTACAAAGTGCTACGCGACCTGGACATCGACGAAAAAGATACGCTACTGATCCTCAATAAAATTGATCGTCCCGGTGCAGCCGAACGCGTCAAAGTGGTTCAAGTTCGTTATCCAAACGCTATTCCTATCAGCGCGTTCACCCGAGAAGGCTTCAGCATGATGTCGCTGGCCGTGTCGTCTGCACTGACTCATGATTTTGTTGAGCTGGAGGTAAGACTTCCGCCGTCGGATGGAAAAACTGCCGCTTGGTTGTCCTCCGTCAGCGAAGTTCTTTCCAAGCAATACGATGACGATCACGTCTTTGTTCGTAGTCGCATTCCTTCGTCGCACGCAGGTAGATTGGTCTCGATGGGCTACGACGTGCGAATCATCAGTGGAAAGCTGCCTCAACGAGCGATCGAATTAAATACGCCAACCATCGCAACATTCAAACCAGTTGCAAACACTGCTAATGAAGAACCAGCAATCGAAATCCCGCAAAACAAAGCCGCGGGATTTTAAATGCAAACGGTGAGCAAGTAGGCAAGTCTCTTCGCAGGCTTGCATCTCAAAATCGACACGGCTATGTCCTCGGTTGATTGAGTTGCAATTCGCGATCATTTAGCAATCAAATTCGCGCGAACTGATTTGTGCATGTCCCCGTTCGCGACCCTGTTCGTCTACCTCACTAGCCGCTTTGGTTTATAATGGAAACGTCAAATGCCATTCACAAAATCAGGACAAGAATCATGAGTGCTTTCGACCGAATAACGATTAATCCAAGCCAAATGAATGGTCAACCATGCATTCGAGGGATGCGATTGACCGTTCGTCGCGTACTTGAAGCACTTGCCCTCTACCCTGATCGTATTCAGTTGGTTAAAGAATATCCTAAACTAGAAGATGAGGACATACGACAGGCATTGGGATACGCTGCGGCACAACTAGACGACAAAGTCTTGGAACTCCACGGCGTGTAATGAAATATTTACTAGATCAAGGCCTTGCTCGCTCGACAGTCGATTATCTCCGTGAGATCGGAATCGAATCAGAACATGTTGGCAATGTTGGCAATCTTGGCATGGCGGCAGCTAGCGATCTCGACATCTTGGAAGAAGGTCGTAAGCGTGGTTGGGTGGTGGTGACGCTCGATGCGGACTTCCATGCGTTGATGGCACTATCAGAAGCATCTCTTCCATCGGTGATCAGAATACGGATCGAGGGGATGAAAGGCGATAAAGTGGCAAGCATCATCAGCCGTGTTCATGAAGCGGCGGCAATAGATTTATAAGAAGGCTCAGCAGGCACCGTAACCGAACGACGAATCGCGATTCGTAGATTTCCTCTGAGTTCCAAGTAGCTCTGAAGGCGGCTGCTTAAAGAAAAAAACATTTGCATTGTGCTTCATGCTTCGATGAAGGCTTGGGCAGCAGAAGAAACAAGGGAAATAAACGACATGCATTGTATTATTGTTCTGTTCGATGGTTATTGCGAAGCACAAGTAGACCTGACGGACATGCCGAAGAGATCACGTTGACTGGCAATAGGAACCAATGGGTGCCAACCACCTATTATTGTTCCCGTTGATACCCGATCAAGGCAGATTTCCAATCCCCTGCCTTTGTTGGATAGTCCTGAGTAAGCGGCCTTTCAACAGAAATCTATACCTAAAAATCCGCCATTGATAACTTACCCACCGTTTTCTTGTCGAAAAATTTTGGGTTGACTTCCTTATCGACTTTCCACTTGATCTTTGCACTCAACTCATACTCAAAACCTTTTGCATACTGGTCAGCCACGACAAGCAATCGAGAAGGTAGCAAAAGACTGTTATTTATTTTCGACCATTCAACAGCCGCAAAGCCTTGCGATTTCACTTTTCTCCGTTCAAGAAACGGACCGTTAGTGATTCCGTTTTGAAAATAGATAGGGACCTCATCTTTGAAATAAACAAACGTATTTAAACGATAGCTCGGTTCATAGACGTGCTCCCAGTACGCGCTGGTGAAATTACCTTCTTCAAAGATCCCCAGCAGTGCGTCCTTCGTGTAGGCAGTATGGAAAGCTGGTAGCCCAATTACAGTCTCTTTCCCCGCGATGTTATTCAAACCAATGTGCTCCGGCAAGAACACTCCCATTGAGCAACAAACGCGAAACGGATCCAGACTCCTTTTCGCGCGGGAATCGATTTCATTCCCCTCGTCATTCCCTCCGTCATTGAAAAATGTTTCGTCCTTGGCTCTGAGGAAATCGAGTGCCGCAGAACGGCGTGGTCCCATTAAACCCCGAGTCTTTGCCGTCGGCTCCAGCGATTGCAATTCAGTCTGAATCGGATCTTCCATTGCGAATAGAACACGGATCTTACTCTCTTCTCGCGACTCAGCAACGATGAAAGAGTTAACCGAGAATCGCTCCGTAGGCATCTTGCCGGCATTATTATGAACTCGGATCGTGTCCACACTCATTGCGTAGGGATCTTTTAAATGAGGGAATAACTCCCAATTCGAAACCCATTCGTAAATCGCTTTTTTTTCCTTTATTGTCGGTGTTTGAAATGAACTATAAATCGGCAACTCGCGTCTTCCAAGATTGTCCGCGAAAACATTCATTGAAAGAAATACACCGCAATAGCAAAACAAGATTCCCGTAAAAATCGACACATAAGTATGCATGTAGATGCCTATTCAATAAAGATTGTTTTGTCAATGAACCAATAGGTGCCACCCAACTATTGGTAATCGCACGATTCGCGTACGAGCACGATTCTGGATAAAATTGAATACAAAACCAGGTGGCGTTCGGAGAGAAACCTCCAAAAACGTTGGCTTTAGGTGTCTTCGGAGAGACACCGCTACGTGGTTAAAACTCTCTGGTTTTTGGCTTTTCGATCACCTTCTCTGCGTCCTTCTCCGGTGCATCGTTTTGTTTTGCACCGCCAAAAATATTGAATGGAACACTGAATAGATCGAAGTTCATCGGTGGTAAGACCTTTTGCGAGCCCACCTCGGACTTCGAAAGCGGTACTGGCGGAAGCTTTTCCAAGTCGAATTGACCAACAAGAATTAGCTGGCTTGAAAGTTGAGTCACATGGATTTGGCCGCCGCGAAACCATCCAAGCCAGGGGGCTCGATAATCGGCAGGCGGGAATGCCGTCTCGGGATTCATCTCTAAGCCCGCTGCGTAGGGACGCGAGGGGGGCAAGGTTTGCCGTTGAGGCGAAGCGTTCACAGAAGCTGGATTCACAGGCCATGCAGAACTTGACCACAATGCGTTTGCTGCTTTATTTTTGTCCGTAGAAGTCATCGCGTATTGGCCTCCGAGTGGACATTGAACGACCCCGTCGATCAATTGCTCGGCAACATCTTTGGATTCGGTTGCCGGGATCTGAAACTGAGTTTGAATCGTATCCAGAAGTCGCGCGTTACCGCGTGAACCTTGCAACCCACGCCGATACCAGTATGTGTTAATCCATGTCGATAACTTGCTGTTCTCGAGGTCGGCGATTGTTGCACGAGCTTGAGCGGGATCGATTGCGGGTACCGCTTGGAGCGTCGGGACCGAGTTCTCCAGAATACTACGATCAAATGAGAGAACGCTGAACCCATTGCCTTGCCAACGCCATGCACCCAGAAGCAAACGCGAGAAGCCATACGGATCCGACATTCCACCACCCAGCCCCAAAGGCAATCGATCCAAGTATCCCGGAAGTGGCCATGCTCCCAAGTATCCGGGTGTCATCTGAAGTGTGCGAAGCGTTTCAATGAGCTTGAGTTTTGCGTTGGGAGGAGGTGGAATCATGTCTTTCACCCCTGAAAAAAGAACGTGATCCTGCACTGGAGCGAACCCGAAAAGTGATTGGCCTGACATATGGACTTGGAGGTTTACCATATCATCCGCAGGCAACTCGATCCGCGTGCGAACCGGCGGAGCAAGCACTTGCGAAAGCCACCCATATTTGTCGCGTCCAAACGGGGCAACGTAAGCTTCGATTGCAAGCCGTTCCATCGTGCCAGACGTCGGATGAGCGAACCGCCTCACGCCAACAGCCAAAGGATCTGTTTGCTGCCAGTGACTGACGTAGTACGACGACTGCTCGACATACGACGCGGCTTCTTCGGGCGAGCAATCCAACAACTCAATATCGGGTATCGGGATAAAGCTACCGCGTGCACCTCGAAGTGAATCAATCCAGCGCCCAGGCGTAAGCTGATCACCGCTATTCAATCGACTATCCGCTTGCATTGCTGCCGGTCCATCTAACTGATAGATCGGTTGACTCTCCGGTGTCGCGGCGAGAAACCACGGCGGAAGAAGTTTTTTATCCACGAAGGACGGGATATTGATTGCAGATGATTTTGTAGAAGATGTCTGAGATTTACTGCGAGCGACATTAATATTGGAATCAAAATTAACGCCGGCTTTGGTCTCGTGTTGGTCGACCAGTGAAGCCATCTCAGCCAATTGCAAGTGAGCAATCGCTCGAAAACGTCGTCGCAATTCGATCGTATATTGGGGAGAAACCAGCGATCGAAAAAACTGCGGCGAGAAAAAAGCGAAAAGCGAGTACTCGTTCTTGAGAGGCATACTCAATCGAGCGTACTGAAACGACGGACTTGAGGCCATCGACGGGCTCCCTTGATCGACCTCAAGAAATCGTTTGCATAGCGTTTTGCTGGTCGTAATAAGAATGTAATTGCCAGCGCGAGCTCGGAACGATCGAATGCGATTATCCGGCGAGCTTAAGAAGGTGACTTTTGAGCCCAGCATTTCAAGATCTTCCAGCACAACACCCCGGTCCTTTTCCGCAGAGGCCGTTGCCGTGCGATCTCCGTCAAGCGATTGCATCAATAGATCTGGACTGGACGACTCGAATAGAACCCCCATTGCGGGACCGTCTTGCATGTAAAGATCCAAACCGATCAACGCGATATCTTGAATGATCGCATCGCCAAACAGTTTCGCAAGAGCCGTCATTTTCGTGTTCAGCATCCGCTCGACACGCTTATCCGATTGGTAGTCAACGCCACGCAGCATGATCATCTGCGAGATCCCACGGCCTTGGGCTTCGGTCAGTTGCTGAAACCACAAGTAGTTCGCAAAACGTTCGAATCGAATGTAAAAGCATTCGGGCGGAACATGATTGGCGAGGTTTTCTATAGCAACGTTCCCAGGCAACGCGGGAATCACAGGGTCGTTCCAAAGTGGGGGCGGTGGCAACGGCACAATGCCTTGGCCTCCCTGAGCCGAAGGCGCTAGCCTCGGGTTCCCCCCGGCATTCGGCTCTCGGTCTAGACCCCCGGACTCGTTACCTGCAGCCAGTTCCCTATCAAGCGTCGACTTCAAAGGACGCAACGAAGCTCGCATGACATCATCGCGAAGACTTTCTACGCCGCCCAGTAACTCCAGCGTCGACAGCGGAACATCGCGTTGCGCTTTGGCAACTTCGCGGTTGCTTCGAAGCTCACGAGGCGGAAGATCGAGTCGCGACGCTAACATTTCGCACAGATACGTTTCGATCCCGGGCGGATAGTCGCTCGCCTCTAACTGCCGTTGAGCTTGATTCGCATAGCCATCCCACCATCGCTCCAACAATACGCGATGGATTCCACGGCCACCCGTGGCTAGCGCCATCGGCTCAGGTATAACGACGGCGTCCAGTGTGTAGTCACCGGCGAGATGAATTTGCAAAGGCGCATCTCCAACAAACAAAAACTGGATGCGGAGAACTCGCGGTGGATCGACGACTTCCTGCGTCTGCCGAATCACGTTACGAAGCCGATCCACTAGCCCGCCTCGACCCACTTCTCGTTCGGCTCGCATGGGCCTTGGACTGATAGACCCGATGATCTTACCGTCCTCTAGATACTGCAACGGTTCAAGGTCCACTGCGGGATAAAAAATTCTTCCTTCGCTGTCCGAGACCAGGACACGTGGGATCCTCCCAGCCTCGACCGTCCCAATGGGAACCGACATCGATGCAACTCCAAAAGGTTTGCCTGCAATGGCTTTGAACAACTGAGTAGGCGGATTTACAAGCCGTTGCGATTGCCCTGGGTTCGGTCTCGGTTGACCGATTGCTAAACTCGCCAAAACGAACCCATGAAACGACAGGAGCGTCCCTAGAACGACAATGCCCTTGCACTGCCTGCGAAAATGATCCATTGCTTATCGATTCTGATGTTTCAAAAGGGAATTTTTTTGCGTTTACTGATGAAGAATTTGCGCAGAAGTTGCAGAATGCGGTTTCGAAGCGTGTACGGGACGCGTCGCGGTAGGTTAAGATGGGGGTCTAGTTGGCTACCAAAGGTGAAGGTCTCTTGCGATAGAGGGAGGATCCGGTCTGATGAGTGAAAGCTCTAGTTTAGATTGTAGCGTGTTGGTTTTAAATCGGTTCTATATGCCGGTTCGCGTCGTCGACGTTCGTCGAGCAATGACGCTACTCTATCGCGGATGCGCAGAGGCCATCACAATTGAACGAGATTCTTATACCAACTACGATTTCGACAATTGGTGTGAGCTTTCTCAATTACATGCCTTAGAAAAACAACCGGGTGAAGATTATTTAAGAACGCCTCATCAAGAGCTCCAAGTTCCAAGAATCGTTCGCTTGGTTCTCTACGATAAAGTGCCCAAGTCGACTGTGCGTTTTAATCGCAAGAATCTATTTGCCAGAGATGGTTACCGCTGCCAATACTGCGGACAAAGCAAGCCAATCAGTCAACTGAGCTTGGACCACGTCGTGCCTCGCTCGCAAGGCGGTCGAACTTCTTGGGAAAACGTCGTCTGTAGTTGCACCCACTGCAACTCCAAAAAAGGAGGGCGAACTCCTGTACAAGCGGCAATGCGATTATTGACACACCCGGCCAAGCCTCACGCAAATCCTGGGATGGTTGCAACGCTTCAAGACCCTCGCTATGCCTCGTGGAAAACGTTTCTTCCAGCGGCCGCGGTCGGCTAACTGGTCGAATTCGTGCGATTTGGTACCAAAGATGCTCTTCGAAAGCGTTCCGTGGCAAGACAACAAGATTGGCCGTCGAATTGACAGCCTGTTAGTCTCAGACCTACAATGCTCCGGGATTTACTATTTCTCACCTGCCTTGGACGATAGGAAAACAACATGGGCAACGCTGCCGAATTTACTGATGCCGGATTTGAAGACGATGTCATCCAATCCTCCTCTCCTGTGCTTGTTGACTTTTGGGCACCGTGGTGTGGTCCTTGCCGACAAATTGCACCGTTGATCGACGAACTGGCAATTCAGTACAACGGAAAGGTGAAAATCGGCAAAGTAAACGTCGATGATAATCCTGAAACTGCTCAGAAGTACGACATCATGAATATCCCGACATTGCTCCTTTTTAAAGACGGCGAAGTCGCCGAACGATTCATTGGGCTTCCACCACGCAGCAAGCTAGAAGCAGCGCTGCAGTCCGTGTGAGATTGTGGATGTAGACAGTTGACATTCGTTCCAGCCTGTGCTCGTCAGTTCACACGCTGGAACAAATGCCCATCATGACCCTAGCGATAAGGCCATAAATTCCACATAATCGTCTTTTGCGCCGCGAAAGTAACGTCCATTAACAAACTTTTGCTTCGCGAAAGCCCACGATTAATCGCATCGCTTGGCGTAAATTCACAGCGTAAAAGCGAAAACACAAGACCTAGAAATATCTCATGCCCCTCACTTGGGAAACAAACAAACGGACAGTCACGTTTGGATCAATTCCTAAGATCATGGGGATTTTAAATGTTACTCCGGATAGTTTCTCTGACGGCGGTAACTTCTACTCAACGCAGCTTGCTGTCGACCGTGCATTGCTCATGGAAGATAACGGAGCAGACATCATCGACATCGGTGGTGAGAGTACTCGACCCTACGCTGAGAGCATTTCTGCGACAACCGAAATGCAACGTGTCCTACCAGTTATCGAGCAAATTGCTGGCCGGCTTTCGATACCCATTTCTGTAGATACATCCAAGGCTTCGGTAGCGAGTGCCGCTATCGCATGCGGCGCGGAGATTATCAACGACGTCACTGGACTTTCTGGCGATCCAGAGATGATCAGCTTGGCAACTCAAACACAAGTAGCCGTGTGTGCTATGCACATGCAGGGGACTCCGCAAACGATGCAAGACAACCCAACGTATGAAAACGTTGTCAGCGAAATCTACGACTACCTAACGCAACGACTCCATCAGCTTTGCGACCGAGGAGTTGCAAGATCCAAGATTTGCCTCGACCCAGGTATTGGATTCGGCAAATCACACGAGCACAACCTGGAACTGCTACGCTGTGCAGCAAAATTCCTCGAGCTTGGTCAGCCTATCCTGGTTGGTCATTCGCGAAAAGGTTTCATCGCAAAACTACTCGGCAGCAAATCTGCAGACCGAACAGCCGGTACGCTTGGAGTCTCGCTCGCAATGGCAAGATGTGGCATCCACATTCTTCGTGTGCACGACGTCGCGCAAACCCGCGACGCTCTCGTACTATTCGAAGCCAGCGGCGGCCTCGCTTGATTATGCGTTGTAGCACCTCAAGCCAATTAACAAACGAGTCCTAAATAAGTCGCTCGCCATCTTAGCAAGTAGAAGATTCACTTGCGGATTTATCTGCCCGAAGGCTCGCGTATGTTCTACTTAGGAACTTCAGATTTCTCGAGCACTCCATCGCGATTCTTATCAAGCTTTTCAAAGGAAGAAATCAACTGCTTGGGGATTTCGCTCTTGAGCAACCGGTCGTCTTGATCTGAATCCAGCATCAAGAAGATTTGCATCGCTGTGGGTTTTGTCGGTGCCGCTGCTTTCTTCACTTCTACACCCCGCCCAAGACTTAGATCAACGGGAACAGAGATATGAAAATAACCTATCATCATCTCTTCGTAAGTCTGATCGCCCCAGTAAACCCATGAGTTTGGATCTGGGTTATTTAAATTGCCAGCGGAGTTATCGAAGCTAGCTTCACAGAAGATCCGAGTCCCTGCTGGAATCTTTATATTATCTTTCAATCGATATTCGGTTTGCCAGTTGAAGTCATATCGTGGCACATCGATCAGTATCTCCTTGCGACCATCGGGATAGATCGCACTGTATCGAAACGACTTGCCTCGAACGTGCATGTGCGGGCTCATCGAAAGCAGTTCGCACTCGGGCAATTCCTCGGGCTGCATCGCCGAGGTCTTGTAGTTAGATTCGTTGGGCGGAATTTTTAGCTCTGGCTGAACGGAGCTTGTAGTCTGCACCTCATGCGTCACGCTGGTTGCATCGACCTTCCAAAAGCCAACCTTACTCAGGTCCGTTTGGACGGTCCCGTTAGGCGTGTAGTGTATTTGGAAGACCAACTCGCTATTTGCAGGAATACGCTTCGCCATCCCCTTGGGCATCATTTCAACGCGAGTTCCCGGCACATAGCCCGCGAGAAAACCGCGTTCTCCATTCAAGGATTTTTTCTTGCTACCTTTGTCTCGCACGAACACCAGAATGTGATGCACGATGGATGGGTTGCCAGGAACAATCTCCATCCCATTAACCCAAGTATCTTCTGCCAACTTCGGATCGGCTACAAAGTACTGATATTTGACATCTCCCCGAACAGGAACTTCGAATGGCTTATCATTCATTGCGACAACCAAATCTGGCTCGCGAGGAAGTTGCCATCCGTCGACAAACTTTAATGGTTGCGGCTCTTGGCTCGAGTCCCCCCGCGGCGCACCTGCCATTACCCATTTCTTAATTGCGTCGATTTCTGAGTCAGGAAGTCGACGGTCATTCTTAAAATCCCCGTGTTCCGGACTGGCATGCCAAGGTGGCATTCTCCGATCATCAACTACTTCCGCAATCATGTCGCCCCAAGCCGCAGCGTCGTCGTAGCTGCTCAAGTCCATCGGCCCAATTTCGCCCGCGCGATGACAAGAAACACATCTCGCTTGGAGTATGCGACTAACTTGATTTGCGTAGGTAACCGCAGCAGTTCCTTCTTGATCTTTGGTTGCTTGAACTTCAGCGTCGCGCGGCCCTCGACCTATCAAGCATCCCGACGCAGGAATCGATGTCGACACGATCTCGCGCTCACCCAAGATCGATTCAATCGCGTCAACCAAATCCAGTTTGCTCGCCGCATCTTTTGTATATCCAATCCCATATTGATCATCGACTCGACCACGATAACGAATGCGTTGCTGTTGATCGACCACACACACTTCTGGCGTACGCGTCGCGTTAAGATTACCCGCAAGCACTTGCGATGGGTCTTTGAGGAACGGAAACTCGATTCCGTATTTGCGAGCATGCGCTTTCATCTCCGCAAGGCTATCTTGAACATTCGAATTGACCGCTACAAAAGCGATGCCTCGTTGATCGTACTGTTTCTGTAGCTCAACAAGCTTGGCAGAGTACAGTTTTGCAAGCGGACACTGCGTTCCAAGAAATGCAAATACAACAGCCTTTTTCGCCTTGAAATCGGATAGAGACCATTCCTTACCAAGTGAATCCGTTAACCGAAACTCCGCGACGACACTACCTATCGGTACGCCTTGATTCGCACTCGTTTTGCGATCGCTTTGAATCGATGTCAATTCGCTCGCCCAAGCGATGGATGGCAAAATCCATGCGTTTAGGCTTAAAGAGCAAACGCCGTGAACAAATACAAGAACGGCAAGTCCAGAAACGAATCGAATAGATCGGTAAGCTTGACGGTTCGGAGAAGAGCTTGGTGTTCGCATGATTTCACTAGCCGAATGTTTGGTATTATTACAAAGTTCGTGATTTTGACTTCTTACAAAACTCGCTTCTATTGTCGCAAGAAACGACCGGCGTGAGAACCCGGATTTTGATGAAGCTTTCATGTGCTTTGCAGAAATGTGCTTATTTGTTGATGGAGTCTTGCCAGATGAGGAAAAAATCTTTGATTATTCCCTACGCCAGCTATCTCGTCGGAGTCCTGTTTCTTGCTTTGACGAACGACACGGCGACTGCCGAGTATCCCGACATGGCGACGGTCGAACCGGATTTGATTGTTCCTGAATGTCTGGAGGCAGAATCAAGCGCGAACAAGCGTGTCTTCTGTCGCTTGCCAAATTCGAAGTCACCCGACATCTACCACTGCTTATATCTTCCGATCGATTGGAAGCCAGGAATCAAGTATCCGATACTGGTGGAATGGGGCGGAAATCGTTACCGCAGCCTTAAAAACGATGAATCGACGGGTAAACCGGAAGACACATGTTTGGGTTATGGTCTTTCAGGCGGCAAAGCTTGTATCTGGCTTAGCGTTCCATTTCTAAATTCCCAAGGAAACCAAATCGCAACCACTTGGTGGGGCGAGCCACCGGAGTATGACTCCAAAGCAACACTTGCATATTGCAAGCAAGCCCTTGACGATGCATGCCAACGCTTCGATGGAGATCCAAAGCGAGCCATTCTTTGCGGATTCTCGCGAGGTGCAATCGCTTGCAACTACCTGGGGCTGGACAATGATGAATTTGCTTCGCTATGGAGAGCCATGTTCGTCTACAGCCACTACGACGGAATTCGCAAATGGTCCTTTCCCAATAGTACAGGCCAGCCAGCAATCGATCGCCTTCAACGACTAGGAATCCGCAGCCAGTTTGTTTGCGATGAGAACTTAAGCCAGCTTCAACAAATCCAAGTCCATGTCAAACAACACATTCCAAACGCAAACGTAACCTATCAACATACCGGTTTTCGCAATCACTCTGACAGATGGATCTTGCGTCCCAGCGAAGCACGCACGAGGGCTCGCCAGTGGCTACAAGACAATATCGAACACTGACACTGTCTTTTGCAGGAGAGATACCAACGACACGATCGATTTAGCGATCAATGAAATTGTTTCGAGACATATTGTATTGGCGGCCACCAAGATTCACTCGCACTTGACCAGCCGGCTTGAGCATTATTTTTATCTCCGAGTCAATCTTTTGTCCGTCAACATTCGCGTTAAAAAGACGAAGCAAGTCAGCCTTCTCGTCAAGCTGCCAGGTTGCGCTGATCACTGTCGGTGTCGATTCATTTCCCAGCAACTCTTGAACAACGTCAGGCGGGATTGGCTGCCCGCGATTTTCGACCACGGCAACCGTATCACTGAATGTCCACGATAGGTCGATGTGAATGTCGGTAAGGCGACTGCCTGACAATCTTTCAATGGTCACCGGAATATCACCACCGGTCGTGGGAACGTCTTTCAAACCGAGGAAAAACACGATTGCCATGAGGACACCCAAAACTATAAAACCGTTTCGAATTAGAGGATTTACTAACATGGATGGTGTGTCCTTGAAAAGATTTAAAAGCCGCGGCGCATGCAAATTGAACGTATCAAAACCCAATACACCTCAGCCCGATTAAGATTAACTTACCTAGAAACCGCTAAGCCAACTTTGCACAAGTTGAAACAGCGAAGCAATCCCCCACAAGCAATTCAAATAATCAATCTCGTTAAGGCACTTCCTAGACCACAACGGCAAGCCAAAATGAAAGCTAACGCTTGGGCTTCATGAACAAGAGATTAGATTCTGGCTGAACCCTCGGAACTTAAGAATCCTCCGAGTCACTCACTTCCCGCCCCGCCACCACTCTCGTCCCCCTCGCCAACGCAGAATCTAATCCTAGATCTGTTATCTGCAATTTGCTGGAGAGGCAGCGAAACGTATTCGCGACCTGATTCAGTTTGACGTCGCAGGATGTCAGCATATATCTGGTCTGATGAAAATTGAGTGGATTTGGCAATCTACGGGGTTTTGGAATTGAAGAGCTGCTATGCAACTTCGTATTAGGGTGGTTATCAAATCAATCCCTAGCGAAGGATCGCAGCAGCCATGCAAGTATTGCTTATAGACTGGACACCTGACCGCGTACGTGAGAGCCCGAGTGCCGTATCTGTCAAACAAATGAAGACGTGGGTCGTAGAAAAACTCGGCACAACCTTGACCTCGAAGCGAGCAATCGCCTGTCGAGAATTCGCTAAACCTACGGCCGGTTAGCCACAAAAAACAAGGCAAATACATTTTTATCAGCCCAGATGCGCGCCCTGTTCACATTACCGCTTGAAAAGGCTCATCACTTGCGCAAGAAGCGGAAGGCTCAAGACGATAATCATCAGCCATGCCGTGTACCAGAGCCAAGTCTTTCTGTTTGTCGGAGCGTGTTCGGAGTCGTTGAATTCATCTGCAACGAACTGCTGGTAGTCGAATTTGTCCTCGGAAGCGTCGTACCCACCATGTTCAGAGGCCATGTGGGATTCGTCAGGTTCTTCTTGTCGACTCGTAAGCCCCGAGGCGGATTTCTCGGTGACCGTTTTGCCTGTGACAGATTTCGAGGGCGCCGGCGACTTACCGCAATGTCGACAAAGCTTCGCGATTGATGCGACGCGTTTTGCGCAATGGGGGCAATCCATGAATTCGAGTTGATTTGGCACCAGACTTCCTCGGCTGTTTTGGTGGGAACGTGCAAGACGAAATAGGCGACTACTTGTTTATGCTAATGGCCACTTTAGCACAACCAGAATTCGGATATCCGGTGTTCGCGTTAGCCACAAAAGCTCAGGATCTGTTACCATTCTAAAGCAAATGCATTGCGAATGATCAAAGAAGACCACCAGCAAAGTGACATATAAACTAAGTTTGTTTGGATTAAGTTCAAACCAGCTTTGTATTATAAAAGTGCGCTGCTGGGTGGAGTATATCGATCTTGTCGTTCCGCTCTAACGAACCGAACACCTTCGTATGAGCCTAAGGGTGACCTTGGTTGGGATTCTTACACAATACTTTATCATCGCCTTATTAAACAAAAATCTTGATTACGGTCGCTTAATGAATCAGCCAGTTCCTGACAACACTTCTAGCAATCCCACTAGTGCAACTTCTGGTACGCCAGTTGATACTACTCCGGTTAACAGTGCATCGGAAAAATCTTCCGATCCCTCGGGAATTCAGTCTCCTGCAACTGCGACAACCGGTGGTTCTAGCAACGCGAAAACTGACGCCCCGCAGAATCATACAAAGACCTCGACAAGCTCGTCCGCTTGGATTCGCGAGACGGTCGAAAGTTTGGCTGTTGCGTTAATCTTGGCATTTCTTTTCCGAGCCTTCGTTGCAGAAGCCTTTGTGATTCCGACCGGATCCATGGCACCAACGTTGATGGGAGCTCACAAAGATGCCAGTTCGACTGAAACGCGATTTGGTTATCAATGTGGTGCGAGTATGGAATTTAATACGAACACAGGCGCGAACTCGTCGATGGCTGTCGTTGGGACAATCGATCCGCTATCACGCTTCGAACAACCGGTCGATCTACGCGGAAACCAGAACGACACGACATTCTCTGGCGATCGAATCTTGGTTAGCAAATTTAGCTACCTCTGGAGCGATCCACAGCGATGGGATGTGGTAGTCTTTAAATACCCTCGCGATGCCCGTCTGAATTACATCAAACGTTGCGTGGGGATGCCTAACGAGTCCCTTCGAGTTCGTCATGGAGACATTTACACTCGGCCCAAAACTTCAGCTACGCAAACGCCCCAGGCGCAGAGCGAAGCCGAATTTTCAATCGCTCGGAAGCCGCCAAGTGTCGTTGAAGCAATGCTTCAGCCGGTCTCGGATACAAAATTTCTTCCTCACCGCGCTATCGTGGCCGGGATGCCTAGCGTGTGGCAGCCGAGTCTCGCTCCCGGGAAAGGTAATCTCGGCTTCTCATCGCCCGAAGTGACACCGGCGATGACTCCGATTGAAAACGGTTGGGTGGTGAACCAATCGGCGTCGGCGGAAGGTTCGCAAGCCGGAGCGGTTGCTTGGTCAGCACAATTGGCAACGCCCAAAAGCGATGGCTCGTCGGCTTGGTTGCGGTATTATCATCGAGTCCTTTCGCCGCTTCAGTGGACGAGCATTTTGGAAACCGGCAAGCTTCCGGCGGCGATGCTCCCTTATTCAAGCCGACTTATCTCGGACTTCACGGCTTATAACGGGGCGATCAAGACCGAGCGATTCAATGTGTTTGACAAGTTCGGGAAGCTTTCCAAGGACTACTCGACTGACTGGCTTCCTAGCGATGTCTCGAACCCGGCTGCTTCATCTTACAGTCGTTATAGCAGTCGATTTGAAACCGACGGGATGCACTGGGCTCCTGATCTGGCTTGCGAATTCGACATCGATTTTCAATTGAACAGTAGGGTAAAGGAAGACAGTAGGGTAAAGGGAGACAAGCAGGTAAAAGAAGACATGACGCGTTCGACTGCGCCTTCTCGAACTTTGACTTTGGATCTGGTTGAGGCGGGGGTCCATTATCAGTGCGTTATTGATCTCAACGATGGTAAGGCGAGACTCGCAGCCAATCGTGATGGCAAGTCGCTTTCGGTTTTTGAAGGCGAGCAGGGAGAATTTGTTGAGGCCCCGTCGGCAGCGACTTCGCTTCGGGCGAACGGTAAGCACACGGTCAAGTTTGCGAATGTGGACAACACGTTGCACCTTTGGATAGATCGGACTTTGGTTCGATTTTCACCGAGTAACCGAATTCGAACCGATCAAGAGCAAGATTTCGAAAACCATCGCCCCCAATCCACCGCCCAAGATCCGTTGGACGCGGCGCCCGTTGGGATTGGCCTGAGCGGTGTTGCGGCACAAGTGAGTCGAGCACGCGTTTGGCGAGACGTCTATTACATCGCGGTCGAAGGTGAAAACTCGAACATGATCGACAACCAAAATTTTGATGCGGAACTCCTGCAGTCGGTCAGTGCGGCTGCCCTAACGGATTTTCTCAAAGCCACTTACGCAAAAACCACCACGGAGCGTTTTACCAGTCGCACAGCCGTTTTGCGGGATGCACTTTTTTCCACGCCTGAACTTTGGCAAAAAAGTCCCTTATTCAAAAATCGCGAAACGGTGCAGTTCGAGCTGGAGGACGGTCAGTTTTTCCCCATGGGCGACAACTCGGCGGCCAGTTCGGACGCGCGAGCATGGACTCCCGACCATTTTGTTCCTCGGCGACTGCTGATTGGTCGGGCGGTCGTCGTGTTTTGGCCGCATCCTTGGATAAAGTCGATATTATCGGTCAATATACCCATACCCAATTTCTCTCGAATAGGACTTATTAGGTAGGGTTTTGCACTTGCAGCAAATTCTTCGATCGCGATACTACCGGACTTCCAAAATTTGTACCCTCCGGTTCGACAGCGGTTCACGCGATGATTGAGACACTTGAAGTAGTAAAACGAGAAGCCCAAGGTTCCTGGAATGTAGGAAAGTTGCGTGCAACTGGCTATGTCCCGGCGATTCTTTACGGTCACGGTGAAGAGAACGTTTGCTTGTCCATACGGAAAGAGGCTGTAGCCGCCCTGATTAAGCACGGTTCGAAATTGGTTTCGCTGACTGGGTCGATCAAGGACACCGCGTTACTTCGCGAAGTTCAGTGGGATACCTTCGGAAGCCACGTAATACACTTGGATTTGGCTCGTGTTTCCCAGTCTGAAACGGTCGAAGTGACACTGCCAGTTCAATTACATGGTGAAATTGCAGCGGCCGGTGGTGGCCAATTGCGTTTTGCCACTCACGAAATAACTATTCGCTGCCCAGCGGCTTCGATCCCTGATCATTTGACGGTTGAAATAGCCGGGCTGCAATTAGGCGCGGCCATCCATGTGAGCGAAGTCAAGCTTCCTGCGGGAGCAACACCAGTGACTCTCGGCTCAGTTGTTGTAGTTCAAGTCGTTGCACCAGCTGGCTCGTCCGACGATGCTGCCGCTGTTGCGGTGGAGCCGGAATTGATTCGCAAGGAGAAGGCTGACGCGGCTGCCAAGGCCTAGTTGCCTGAGTAGTTATGTCGGGTTAGCAATGTGGAGCAGTCGTTGTCAATGATTGTTGGTCTGGGGAATCCCGGGGCCAAATACGACAAAACGCGACACAATATTGGTTTTGATTGTTTATCGGAATTACACCGGCGAATGGGCTCGACACCGCTGTCGACCAAGTTCGAAGGGCAGTTTTCCAGAGGCTCGCTAAAAGGTTTGCCGGTCATTTTGTTATGGCCGCTTACCTACATGAACGCGAGCGGGCGATGTGTTAGTCAATTAGCGAGTTTTTTTAAAATTCCTAATGACCGACTCCTTGTTTTGTGCGATGATTTAAGTCTTCCGCTGGGAAAGCTGCGAGTAAGAAAGCAGGGTTCCAGTGGCGGGC
>JANODQ010000742.1:0-4196 GCA_031412775.1 Pirellulaceae bacterium
TAAGATTTTCGGCGACCTTAAGATGCTTCTTGGTCTTTTCAAGTCCATCTGCGATTACGTTCTTTAATTCGCCCGTCGCGTGTTTCTGGAATACGGTCAGCTTAGATTGCATTGCTGCATGTTTTGCGATTTGCATACCGACAAAACACTTGTCAAGCTTCTCGCCCTTCTCTTCGCTCAACTTTTGCTTTGTGGCTTCAAGACAATGGTTCGCAATCTCTTGATGCAATTGCACCATCTCGATCGCACTTCCGACGTGCGGTGCTTTTGCAGGAATATTTGATTCGGCGTTGCCATTCGAAGTCACCCGTCGAGCTACTTTGGGCACCGCTTGATGAATAGCATCCAAACACGATTGGTGTTCGTCTGCCAGCATCGTTGCGAAGTCCTTAACGGATTTGTTAGAAACTTTATCCTTAGCAAAATTTGCTAGTTCGACTTCTTCCTTGTTGTCGATCGCCAGGCATGCAGCCAAGGCTTCATTGGTTGTTAGCAGTGCAGCTTGGCCGCCTGTCTGCTCATTGTCCCTTGCATCGGTTTTGCTTTGGTTACCCGCGTTTGATTGTCCAGGTAAAAGCTGATTGCCTGCGGGTTTCGAGTCCCGCGTTTGCTTTAGCGCCGGTTGCTGTGCGAGCAAAGCGGTGCTCATTAAAACGGTTGCAATGCTGCACCCAACTACTTTAGAAACTCTCATCGATCTTCTCTCCTTACTTGACTCAAAAATCCGTCGTAAATAGTCAACATTTGACCATTCAAATTCTAGGACAACGTATCGCAATCGGCGTTCCGTACTTTGGGTTTTCGCTAAGATGCTCGCGTCTGACCACCGAGGACCGTGAGTACCTCTCCCGAGATGTAGCTTGAGTCGGCGTCCGATGCGAAGAACACAAACGCTGGAGCCACTTCTTCTGGCTGGCCCGGTCGCTGCATGGGAGTATCCACGCCATGCATTGCCACTTTCTTTCCGGGCTTTGAAACCGGTTGCAAAACAGTCCAGATCGGTCCAGGGGAAACGCAATTGACGCGAATCTTTCGATCGGCAAGATTCAACGCAAGTGACTTGGTAAAAGCGTGGATTGCACCCTTGGTGGATGCATAGTCAATAAGCGTTTTATTCCCTTCGAGGCCTGTAATCGATCCGCAGTTAATCATGCAACTCCCCTTAGTCATGTACTTGACTGCAGCCTTGGCCATGTAGAAATAGCCGAATATGTTGGTTCGAAACGTAAGCTCAAATTCCTTGTCTGAGATTTCTTCAAGGGTGTCGTGCGATTGCTGATAGGCAGCGTTGTTGACGAGGATGTCAAGCTTACCAAAGCGTTTAACTACTGACGCAGTTGCCGAATGACAGAACTTCGAATTGGTAACGTCGCCTGCAAGTAGCAGAGCCTTTCGTCCTTCCTTTTCAATCGCAGCGGCAGTCTCCTCTGCGTCCGACTGCTCTGCAGGTAGGTAAATGATCGCGACGTCAGCCCCCTCTCTAGCAAACAAGACGCTCACCGACCGCCCAATTCCGGAGTCGCCTCCTGTCACAATCGCAACTTTATCCTTCAGCTTATCCGAGCCACGATAGTTCGCCGCCATGTACAGCGGGCGAGGAGTCATTCTCGACTCCAACCCAGGCTTGGGCTGCGTTTGAGCAGGATTCATTCTTTTAACACTATTCTTTTTGCTCATGATTGTGTCCGATCGAAATTTCTAAAGAGTGGCTGTAGATAGGACCTAAGTATTGAGCGATCCATTCCAAGGATTTCGCAAGTCGTTTCAGCTTTGCTCTAGGCTGCGAATAACATGTCGCAAACGAAATGCCATGCCCACCACCGCTGGTGCTCCAAGGACATATAAATATCGGTCCCACCTGTGGCAAGAATTTTGATGAAGTTAACTTCATTGAATCAGTTGAGATTAAGCCGAACTCGTCAAACGCCAAGAGCAAGGTTATCTCTTCATCCCGCTGACTTCGATCTCGCGAAACGATGATAAAGATTTTTTAAACTAGGATGCGAAGTGGGCTATGTAAACTAGCCATTGTGCGTTTTGTAATTTGATACCGTTGTATTAGTCACGCTTCCCTCGCGGAGCGAGAGGGCCAATGACGTTCGAGATGCCGCGACTTCAGCATTGACCATTTTAATATGGGTAGAGAACGGCTTTAATGCACCCATCAACTTTGCCACAGAATTTTGAATACCCTTTTGAAGGATCCTCGAGCCTCACTCGACGTAATTGACGAACGAAGGCTCAATTTTCCCGGACTCTATCATCCTAAGCCGTTTGGCCATCTGGTGCTGCATATGAGTTTGGCTGCTCTTGAGTGTGAATCATTTGTTGATCGCTATACCAAAGAATGCTCTCATATGCAAATTTCCAAATCGCGGCCTACCCGAATTCCAGGACGAAATTTTCCGCGTTGATTATGGTCGGATCGCCGCACCGATGGCTGCGCCGACTTGTGCACCTTGATTCCCACCAATTGCGCCTCCGATGATCGCGCCGGCATTAGCATTTGCGGAAGGTCGCGGATTCGAATAATAGCCCGTGCCGTAGTTACTTTGGTACACAGGTTGAGGTTGGTTCCACTGCGGCGAGTTGCTGTAATAGGGTTGGCCGTTTGTCGGATTGCCATAGTAAACGGTGCCAGAAGGCTGTCCGTAATACACATGCGGATTGGACGAGTAAGTTTGACGTGGTTGGACATAAACTCTTCCGTCCGAGTAGACCTGGGACTGGCCGTAGCTAGGTCGGAACGACTGATACCGAACGCCATTGTTTGTGTAGACTCGGGGTTGTGTGCCGACCACAATTCGGCTTTGAGAGGTAGCGCGAACGCCACTCGAAGGGTAATAATATTCTTGTGCCTGCGCATCCGAGTGGACCGCCGAGATCGTGAAACAGACCAAGAACGTTAACGCTGAAACTTTTTGATTCATCTTAGACTCCGGTAAATATGGTGAAACTTTAAGCAATCGATACTTTGCAACGGGTTGTTTGACTAACGAACAAAAACCTTATCTCGCATGACATATGCCATTTGGGAGTTTTCTTCAACGAAAATTGCGTATCCAGCGAAAAATTACTTTTATTCAGCGTAAGACCCAGGTTTCGTCCCTTTTCGATTCTTTTGATCTGCAATCGCTGTGTTAAGATGTACCACGTTGTTGGATGATAATTGGTCAGTTAGGTGGCTGGACTGTCGAACGTGATAAAGTACGCTCATGTCGCGAAGCGGCGGTGACACTACGCCCTTCGCTCCGCGAAGGATGCGTAAATACGAACCAATAATTTCACTTGCAACAATGCAAAAAATATGGCAAAGGTATTGAAATATAAGACGTGAACGAACCAAGAATGGAACCAATGACTGCCGCAGGAAATGACATCGAGTCTTCTGCGATACGTCGCAGCGAGTTGTGCAGTTGCGATTGTGGCTCGATTGTTGATGAATCCGTTACCCAAGAGATGCTTTCCTTTTGCAACCTTTTTTCATTGTTATGGCTTTCGCAGCTTGGTTTGGTGGACGAGGCCTCGCAGTCATAGCTCTATTTGCCATTGCTTTGGCATTTGCGTTTTTTCTTTTGAAGCTAGGCTATTCTTTCGTCGTAGATCTGTACGTATACAAAGTTGGATCGGTCATTTGTACCTTCGTTTGTATTGTGACCATCGCCTTGTTCGATTCGCTAAACCGAACTAAAGGGCGTCTCGAAAAAAGATTCTTGCTCGTCAGAAAGCGGAAGCGATCTTGGCGTTCTGAGAAGAGTTACTGCGGACGACTTTGGCGAGTATCGGAGATGCGGTGCTCAAGACTGATACAGACGAAAAGGTAAACCAATTGAATACCGTCCCGGAAACGATGATCGGTTGCAAAAGCCGCGAAGCAAGGAGGAAATCTCTATCGGAATTTTTGTGTACAATCAACGACGAGAGTCACGAGTCGATAGAAAATCCCGTCCAAAAGGCCCTCAGCTAAGATCTTGTGATGGGAATAGCGGATCACGCAGTCTCACTTATAAAAAGATGGGCACGTGTAGCCGATTGACAACAGTGCGCCCACTACTCGAAATACTCATGGAAAGGTTATTGGAGCCGCTCTTGTCGTCTGTGACATCAGCGAACGTCGGACGACGAAAGATCGAACTGCAAATCTCGCGAAATGCAGAATGATTCCGTTTGACAGCTCATTCTTCCACGCGGAGATA
>JANODQ010000743.1:0-5151 GCA_031412775.1 Pirellulaceae bacterium
GACCAAGAAATGCTCGAAAGTATCCTTCGATCTATCGAACATCGACTTGTCACGCTTCGCCATGAATTGATCGACGACATTTGCGAAGGAAGAATCACCAACGAGCAGTCGATCTCCACAATTATCACGATCCTGCAAGACTTTCGTCACAGCTCTCCACAGCGCTTTGCAGCAGACCAAGCTGCAACGCTCATTCCGGATCTAAGAAAGCTAGCTGCATAAGGTGGCAGGTAGCTGCGTATTTCCACCGATACACGATTTCTCTCACTGCGGAGCTAATCCTGCTACGCGAGGGCCGGCAGTGTGCCTGAGCTATCACCTAGCTCTTTGACATCGAGGCCACACGACTGAGCCATGGTTAGGTAGAGATTGTTGAGCGGTGTATCTTTCGCGAATTCATGGAATCGTCCGCTTATATGAGCTCCACCACCTCGGCCTGCCAAAAGAATGGGAAGGTCGTAGTGATTGTGTTTGTTTCCGTCCGATATTGCACCTCCGTAAACGATCAACGAGTTATCGAGCAGGTTTCCGTTCTCACCATCTCGCGTGTTTTTTAGCCGATCGATAAAGTAGGCAAATTGCTCGCAATAATAGCGATCGATACGAGCGACTTTCTCCATGCTGTCGGCCTTATCTTGATGGTGAGAAAGCTGGTGGTGGCCCTCTTTCACATCGATCATTCGGAACGAACGCCCGCTTCCTTCATTGGAGAGCATAAAGCTCGCAACACGCGTTGCATCGGTCTGGAAAGCGAGAACCATCAAGTCGTACATCAGCCGGATATGCTCCGTGATATCCTCGGGCTTACCCGCTGGAACAGTCACATCAAGCCCTTCTAGAGAGATTGGCGAAGAGCTCCGTTCGATCCGTTGCTCGACTTCTCGGAGGCTACTGAAGTACTCGTCGATCTTTTGTCGATCATCGCGGCCAAGGCGATTCGTCAACTTCTGAGCCGAATCACGAACCGAATCCAAAACGCTTTTTCGCATCGCAAGGCGTCGCGCCGTTTCATTGCTTGCACCCGAGCTTGTCGATCCAAAAAGTCGTTCGAAGGCCCTTCGAGGATCGATCTCTTTTCCCATGGGTTGGGATGCGCTACGCCACGAAATGTTGTTTGAATAAGCACACGCATAACCCGAGTCGCATGAGCCGGCGCTGCGGCCATCTTCGGTTCCTAGCTCGATAGATGAGAGCCGCGTCTGAGCTCCGTAAGTTTCCGCAACAACTTGATCGATACTTTGACCAACTCGAATACGACTGCCAGCCGTTTTCAGCGGATGAGCACCCGTGAGGAAGGCGGCAGCACTTCGAGCGTGATCACCAGGTCCATCGCCCAGTGCCGACGCATTTATTTGTGCGAGCCCTCGCAACACCGAAACGTCGCTGCGGTGTTTTGCAAGTGGTTCTAAACTCGGCGAAATCTTCCATGTATCGCCTTCTGCTTCGGTCAACCATTCTCTTGCATTGGTACCGTTTGGGAAAAAAATCCACGCTAACCGTACCGGAGACTTAGCCGCTGCGGACGCTGCTGCACCCAACGCCGAATGTGCTGGCGTCATCGCATTGAGAAGCGGCAGTGCAACTGCTGCCCCAGCACCACGAAGAAGCAAACGCCGATCGAAATTGCGGTTGGCCCTGTTAGAGAATTCGCTCGAATAATTCATAAGGCAGGAAACTCCATGATCCAAGAGTTAGATTTTGCAGACCCATATTTGAGGTCGCAAAAGGGGCGGGGCGGTATGGGGCAGGATAATAACTGTGAGGCGAGGTATAGAATGATAGGTGGTTATAGTCGCGAAAGCAACTCACTTGTGAACGCGATTGATATCGATTTCCAAATTGCGGTTACGTGAAGGCTTTAGCTTGCTGGATTGAGTGATAATGTCATTTTCCAGGAATCGTACCGGCTATTACGGATTATTCATGGTTCTCAAATTAAGCCTCAGGGCGCTAGCCGAGTTCAAAAGACTAACCACTCGCTTGCGCAGGAACGTCTACAGACGCGGCTGGCGCCGGCGGCTGAAGTCTCGTTAGCCCACTGATAGGTTCTTCCTGTTAGATGCTATGTAGAAATCGTAATTCGTGTAAAATCCGTGTAAATCTTGAGGAACATTCAGTTTTAGTGAACGTGCGTCAAGGTAGCGGTGTCTCGGTTCCACCAGACGTCCCGCTCACTCTAACCCCAAAAATATGACATGAGACCGATCCAAATCTACGACACGACCCTTCGCGATGGCACGCAAGGAGAAGGAGTGTCGCTATCGCTGCAAGACAAACTGAATATCGCTGCGAGGCTTTCAGAGTTTGGAATCGACATGATCGAAGGAGGGTATCCTCTTTCCAATGAGAAGGATTTACAGTTCTTCCAAAAGGTTCGTGACATGGACATGCGGCAGTCCAAGATCGCCGCTTTTGGAATGACACGTCGTCGCGGAATCAAAGCGGCCGACGATCCTGGTATGAAGTCACTTGTCGCTGCCAAGTCTCCAGTGATTACGGTTGTAGGTAAGTCGTGGGACTTTCACGCGACGGAAATTCTCGGAGTCTCCCTTCAAGAAAATCTGGACATGATCGGCGAAAGCGTTGCCTACCTAGCAGGTCACGCAGAAGTCGTTTATGATGCCGAACACTTCTTTGATGGTTACCGTGCGAACCCAGAGTACGCTCTACAAACCATATCGACCGCAGCCAAAGCCGGTGCGAGCTGGGTTGTTTTCTGCGACACCAACGGTGGAACTTTGCCAGAGCAAGTGACTCAAATTGTCACCGCCGCAAAAGTTGCACTCGCTGGCTTGCCGGTTCAAATCGGCATTCATTGTCATAATGACGGCGATCTTGCGACGGCTAACTCGTTGGCGGCCATCGAGGCGGGTTGCAATCAAGTACAAGGGACGATCAACGGTATCGGTGAGCGCTGTGGCAACGCGGACTTGGTCTGCGTGATGGCGAACCTTGCAATCAAAAAGACAGGCTTCCAAGTGCTCGGAGGTCGGCCATTGGAACATCTCACCGAGCTATCGCGATATGTCTATGAAACAGCGAATCTCGCCCTCCGAAGCGGGCAACCTTTTGTGGGACAGAGCGCATTCGCTCACAAGGGCGGGATGCACGTTCATGCGGTGAACAAGGCCGCTCACACTTACGAGCACCTGGACCCAGCACTGGTCGGTAACGAACGCAGGATCTTAGTAAGTGAACTCTCCGGCCGATCCAACATCGCGGCCCTCACCATGAAACACCAGCTCCAAGATGATCGTGCACTGCTCGATAAAATCTTGGCCGAGGTCGTTCGGCGCGAGAACCAAGGTTATCAATACGAAGCGGCTGAAGCATCCTTTGATCTGCTCGTCAAACGTTGCTCGGATACCTTCGAGCCACACTTTGAGACGATCAAGTATCAAATCGTTTCAGGTGACACCAATGTCGCAGCTTCCGAAGCGTACGCAGAAGCTCTTCTCAAAATACAGGTCGACGACGAAATTCGATTCGAAGCCGCCGAAGGTCAAGGACCCGTCAACGCGTTAGACGCGGCTCTTCGAAAGGCGCTCTCGAGCTTTTACCCGATTCTCGATTCCATGCAGTTAGTGGACTACAAGGTTCGGGTTGTGAATGGCCAAGCAGGAACGGCTGCCCGAATTCGCGTCAACATCGAAAGCAGTGACGATCACCACACTTGGCGGACCATTGGTGTCAGTGAAAACATCATCGAAGCTAGCTGGTTAGCCTTGATCGATGCGGTCGAATACAAACTTCATAATACGCCCGTAAAAAGCGAAGTGAAGAACGAAGCGATGAAGTAAGCCAAGAATTTCGTGAAGAAGTAAACCGAGCACTATCCAAACTGTCGTGTCGGTCAAAGCCACGACAATCATCCATTTTTTATATTCTACTTGGAGTCGCAAAGCCTCCACACATTCAACGATCTATTCATCTCATGAACGACGCAACCAAGAACGATTCTGCGGCTGCCGCGATCCCCAATCGCTTCAACTTCGCACAGGAGGCAGCAAAACTTTTTTCGCAGTGGGAATCCGAGGGCTGCTTCAATGCGGAAGTCAATCCAAACAAGAAACCCTACACAATTGTTATTCCGCCTCCGAACGTAACCGGTGCACTTCACTTAGGCCACGCTCTGAATAACACTTTGCAAGACATTCAAATCCGAATGCACCGCATGATGGGCTACGAAGCCTTGTGGATGCCCGGGACGGACCACGCGGGAATTGCAACCCAAGCCGTTGTCGAAAAGCGTCTCAAAGAGCAAGAAAACAAGACGCGACATGACCTCGGGCGCGAGCAGCTTGTGCAGCGCATCTGGGACTGGAAAGCCCAGTACGAAGCCCGCATTCTAGGGCAGCTAAAGCGCATGGGTTGTTCATGCGATTGGCGACGAACGCGATTCACGCTGGATGATCGATGTGCGAAAGCGGTTCGAACCACCTTTCACGATTTGTTTTCGAAAGACTTGATCTATCGCGGCAAGCGGCTCGTGAATTGGGACACCTATCTTCAGACAGCGGTTAGCGACGATGAAGTTTTCCATGAGGTGGTTAAAGGAAGTTTCTGGCATTTCCAATACCCGGTGATCAATCCTAAGCCAGGCGAACCGACTCACGTAACGATCGCAACCACGCGGCCAGAGACGATGCTGGGAGACACGGCCGTTGCGGTTCATCCTGACCCTGCTTCGGCTTTGGATAAAGCCGAAATAGCTTTGAAGGAGCGACTCGCTGCGGCTGGTTTGAAAGATAAAGCCGCGATTCAAACTCAGATCGATGATCTCCAAGCACGACGCGAATCTTTGTTGCCGCAACTCGTTACGCTTGCCAAGATGGCGAGCGAAGGTCGCATGCTGCGTTTGCCTCTTGCAGATCGAGAAATCCCATTAGTCGCCGACGTCTGGGCCAAACCGGAGCTCGGAAGCGGTTGCGTAAAGATCACTCCGGCTCACGATCCGAATGACTACGAAGTCGGAAAACGAGTGAACCTTCCGTTCATCAATATCTTGAACGTAGATGGCACTCTCAACAGTAACGGCGGAGCATATGCGGGTTTGACGATGCCGAAAGCACGAGTCAAGGTCGTTGCGGATATGGACTCCCTTGGGCTTCTTGCAGAAACAGAAGACCGTGAAATCGATCTCGCTCACTC
>JANODQ010000744.1:0-19880 GCA_031412775.1 Pirellulaceae bacterium
TGACAAATATCCAAACGCAACGCAACCATTTTATGAACAAGGATATTTATAAAAAAAAGTAAATTTGAAGTGCACAGCCGGAATCGTGATTCTCCGGTCGGTAAAGTCTCGTTGACATAATCAGCCTACGCCGACTAGGTCTAGTTAGTATTTGTAATCTTCGTCCGCTGGTCTGCTTTGTGTAACAAACAGCGTCACACTTGAAAAAGTTAGCAGCATTCGATTTGTGGTGCAATCCATGTAACGAGAGTTAAAAATTGATCAAGATGTATCATGAATTCGGATTCCGCTTGGCTGAGCGACCGCTAGGCTTTGCAGCATCGTAGGCTGGGTTGGGGACGGGGAATTTCGCGTTTACTTGTTTTTGCCATTCTTTCAGTTCTGCTCGGAGGCTAGCAACTCGTTGCGGTTCCTGTCCGGCAAGGTCTGTACTCTCGCCTGTATCGTCTGCGATATTAAACAACTCGACACGTTTATCTTCTTGCCATTCGATGAGCCTGGAGCGGGAAGTGCGGCGCATTGTGCGCAAGATAGAGAAAGAATGGCTTCTTGGCGGCACGCGCTTCGTCGATAAACTTCAATCCGAAAGTCGTCCAAAGATCGGTCGAATACCAGTCTTTGGGCAAACGCGAGTAATCGCTTTTTCGGATTCGGGGTAGAAAAAGCCACCTGCTGCTGCGTTGAGACTTCGATCAAAACCGCGGCCCCATGGAGTGACGCCATGATTTTGTCCGACGTGCCACTTCCCTGTCATGGCGGTAAAGTAACCAGTCGGTTTCAGCATCTCTGCAAACGTCGCACACTTGTCGTTCAGTCGGCCTTCAAAGCCAGGTACGCCTTGATTTTCGGTCATGTGTCCCACACCGGTTTGGTGCGAACATAGCCCAGTCAGCAAAGCCGCTCGCGTTGGGCAACAACGTCCGGTGTTGTAGAATTGCGTGAACCGGAGACCACCACTGGCTAACGCATCGAGATTGGGAGTTGGGATTTCGCAACCATAGCAACCGAGATCGGAGAACCCCATATTGTCAACCAGAATGACGACAATATTTGGCTTTTCGGCTGCGGCAAGCTGGCCGCACAGAATCAAAAAAGTAGCAAGTAACGTGAGTGAGTATTTCATCGTGAGTCAGTCATAAAATGAAGGCTGGGAGCAAGTTGTTCTTTAAATATTTGGTTGGAGCATTTTTCGGAGCAGCTCATTACTTGTTCGAGTTGTAGAGGACATCTAGTTGGCTTTCTTTTTCGCCGTTCCCGCCCGAGGATAGCGTAGGACTTCGACATCGTTCTTTTGCACTGCACCAAGCTGGCTACGGCCGTTGGTGATTAATATTTCGAGCAGTTCCTTCATCTCGGCGATTTTCTCCGGCATGTCGGCAGCGAGGTTCTTTGTTTCGCTTAAGTCGTCGGCGAGGTTGTAGAGTTGCACGGATTGCGATTGATCGCCGCCTTTGCCCCAGCCTCCGGAGCCGGGTGCGGGGATGTATTTCCATGAGCCGCTGCGGACGGCGGGTATGCCTCCACTGGAGGCGCTCACGGCGTTCTCGCGGATCGGTTTGTCCTCGCCCTTCAGCAAGGGCAGGAGGCTGAAGCTGTCCTCGCCGGCGTTGTCGGAAAGCTTCACGCCAAAGATATCGGCAAAGGTGCGGATAAAATCAGATTGATGGACGAGCTGGCCGCAAACGCTACCTGCTTTCACGACTCCGGGCCAACGCACGATGAAGGGCACGCGATGTCCGCCTTCCCATGCATCCGCTTTGTAGCCTCGCAACGGACCGCTGGGGTAGTGGCCCATCTTTTCCAAGTCCTTGACGCCGATGTAAGGAGCGCAGCCATTGTCAGCGGTGAAGATGACAAGCGTGTTGTCCGCCGCGCCGCTTTTGTCCAGTGCATCGAGCACGCGCCCAACTACCGCATCCGTTTCCATCACCAAGTCGGCAAAGGCATTCAGACCGCTCTTGCCTTGCCACTCTTTGTTTGGCGAAATGGGAGTGTGCGGTGATGTCAGTGGCATGAACACAAGGAAAGGCTCCTTCTTCAGCACCGATGCGTCGATAAACTGAACGGTGCGGTCGCCGAGTGCTGGGAGAATGCCTTCGAATTTCCAATCTTCGAGAGCTGGGCCTTGTTTGCTTGCTAGGTTCTTGAGTAGATTCTCACTCGGCAGAAATACAGTTGGGATGCCCAATGTGCGGTCATTTTCAATGAAACAAAATGGTGGCCAGTTCGGAACATCAGTGCCAAAATAGAGATCAAAGCCACGTGAGGTCGGTCCACCTGGGATCGGTTTCGAAAAGATTTCATGCCAAGCGGCGATTTGTCGTTCGGTAGGAATGGCCGTTGCCTTTTTTTTGTCCGGCGAGAGCATTGCACGCTGCTCTTCTGTGATTTGCCAGTTCCATCCAAGGTGCCATTTACCTATGCAGGCCGTGCGATAACCCTGCTGCTGCGCCAGAGTGCCGATGGTCATGCGATTCGGTTCGATCAACGGCTTGCCAAAATCGCCGACGATGCCCGCTTGCAACTGCGTGCGCCAATGATACCGCCCCGTGAGCAACGTGTAGCGTGATGGTGAACACACGCCGGAAGAAGAATGCCCATCAGTAAATCGCATGCCCTGTGCGGCAAGCTTGTCGATGTGCGGAGTGAGGATTTTTCCGCGTAGCGGATTATTGCACTGCACATCGCCATATCCGAGATCGTCAGCAAAAATAACGATGATGTTCGGCTTCGCCGCATGAAGCATGTGACATGGAGCTATGAACAAGAGGATCAAGAGGAAATGTTTCATGGTTGAGAGGCTCTAGTTTTGGTAGGCAGGATTTCGGCGTTGATGAAGTGTTGTTTTAATAAATGAGCGTATGCGATCTTAACCTGTTTTTCCGAGACTTCTCGATAGACGAAACCAAAATCCATAATAGTCTACAGAGAATCCCACCGACTTGTCCTGCTGGACGATTCGGTTTCTTGCTACCGAAGCGAGGCTGCACGATCATCAGCCTCCCAAATCACATCGACTCGTCGAGCCCAAGCGGTCCACTCAGCCGTCATCTCTTTCACGTGATCGGGATACTGAGCTGCCAACTCGTTCATTTCGCAACGATCTTCTGCGATGTTGTAGAGCTCCCATCGAATCTCGGTCGGCATTCGCTTGGACCAGACGATCTTCCAGTCTCAGTTACGCCACGCATGCGCTCCTTGATGATCGAAGCCAATCCCTCGCGGGGCAATTTTTTCACCACGCATGGCAGGCAACAAATTCGTGCCTTCGATCGGCTGTAAAGCGACTTCGCCGCGTTTCGTGATAGGAGCAACATTGGTAGCAGCAAGTACTGTTGGAAGGATATCCATCACGTGAACTGGATCATGGACCCAATTGGCTCTCGGTGCAAAACCCTTAGGCCAATGGGCGATAAACGGCTGGTTAATTCCTCCCTCGTGGGTAAAGTGCTTATAACGTCGTAGTGGCGTGTTGCAAAGATTCGCCCAGGCGCTGCCATACGAATGATGTTTCCCGCGACCACCGATCTCGCGAAGTGGATCGCCTCTATAAAGTGTCATTTCGCCCTTTCTAGAGGTTCCATCGAAACCAAAAGGCCCTCATTCGTAACACGCCCCATTGTCACTGGTGGACAAAATGAGCGTGTTCTCGAAATCCTTGGTACTCTTGAGATGCTCAACGATGCGGCCAACACCTTGATCCACCGCGTCGACCATCGCTGCGTAGACTGCCATACGCCGAGCCAGATTTCGTCGTCGATCTTCGTGTAGAGAATCCCAAGCGGGGTTCTCAAGTCCAGAGTAGCCGTTGGCAATTTCGGACTTGTCGACTGGAACAATGCTTCGAGGACTAAGTTTCCACGCGGGTCCACTTGCGAGGCCGATGTTTTGCATCTTAGCAAAACGATCTTCGCGCAATTTATCCCAACCCTTCAGATAAATCTGTTCGTGCTTATCGACACGTTCTGCTGGAGCTTGAACGGGAAAGTGTGGCGACGAATGACCGAGAAAAACTAGCCATATCGACATGAATAGATAAATATTTTGAGAAATTTAGCTTGAGTCGCAGCGGAATCATTGAATGGCTGGCGTCGACAACGGTTGTTGGTGCGTTTGGCGAGTATTGGTTATAATCGCAACGATAGCAAGTTGCGCAGGTATGTTACTGATCCGTCGTCAATGATAGTCCGGGCTACCTGTCCTGAACTGTGGAAATTGCGAATCTGCTTTTCAATGTTTTGCTTTTCAATGTTTTGCTTTTCAATGTCGGGTTGACCACTAATGGTCGTGTAACTGGAACTATGGAATCCTACTACCGTGCAAATGGGGAATTGTCAGCACCAAAGGCAGCCTATATCCATGTCCCGTTCTGCCATTCGCGTTGTCCCTACTGTAGCTTTACGGTAGTCGCGAATCGATTGGATTTAGTAGATCGCTACGTCGAAGCCGTAACACGTGAACTAGCTTCTCTTGGTCACCCACGCATTGTAAACACGATTTTCATCGGTGGTGGAACACCGACGCTGCTACCGCGCGATCCGATGGTGCGACTGTTCGAGGTGATCCGCCGATGGCTTCCGCTGGCATACAACGGAGAATGGAGTATTGAAGCGAATCCTCAAGACATCGATCGGAATCTATGTTTTCTTCTACGCGATCAGGGTATCAACCGAATCAGTCTGGGGGGGCAATCGTTTAACACGGCCAAGCTGAAGATGCTCGGTCGCGATCATACGGGCGATCAACTGGCCAGTTCCATCGACATAGCGTCCCAATATTTCAATGAAGTCTCGGTCGACTTGATTTTCGGGGTCCCCGGTGAAGACATGCAGGTTTGGAAGTCGGACTTGCAAACGGCTACGTCGCGCGGTGTAAACCATCTTTCGACCTATGGCCTGACCTACGAGAAAGGGGCTCACTACTGGTCGCAACTTCAGAAAGGCCAGATCGTAGCCGTCGTAGAAGAAACTGAGCTGGAGATGTATCTCTATGCCATAAATACACTCACTCAACATGGAATGAATCATTACGAAGTTTCTAATTTCGCCAAACCAGGAAGCGAGTGTCTCCACAACCAGACTTATTGGCAGGGCGATGCTTGGCTGGGATTTGGACCAGGCGCTGCGGCTTTTGTCGATGGCACACGTACAGTCAACCACCGAAGCACTCTCAATTACCTTCAGCGGATGGAGAATGGACAGTCACCCGTTGCGGAATCGCATACACTGGACTGGTCAACGCGAACCCGCGAACGATTTATCTTCGGTATGCGTCAATTGAAAGGAGTCCAATGGAGCTCGCTCGCTAACTCAGGTGAACCTCCGTCCGTGGAAGCCATCTCACAGCAACTGACCAAACACATCGCATTAGGATTCATCGAGTGGCATGACGGCCATGTTCGCTTGACGCCGCAAGGACTGCCAATCAGTGACTCACTTTGGCTAGACTACTGGTAAGTGAGGTTGCTATTCAACTTTTCTGCGAATCTGGTTTATTGCCAATCTCATTGCAAAACAGAAATAGGATCTGTGTCCAGCAGAATCCTGACAGGAAGGACCGCTGATTGATGAACATCCCCAAGATTGGTATACAGTGCGGGTACTCTATTCATGCCCCATTTCATATTGAAGAGCGACAAGCCGCGCTCCCTTTTTCGTTCAAGCTATTCTGTCCCTTCTCCCCTTGGGATCTCAACGGTCCATCCAGCCCGTCGATTCGAATACAATGCGTCATCGATAGATGCAGTCGAACCGACCGACGCTGATGGTCCCCACGACTCCGTTCCTATCGAAGAAACACTTTTCAACTCGATAGCACATCAGAAAGAATGCATCGATGCAAAGGATCACCTACCAAATCGCCTTGATTGGAATGGCATTGCTTATGACCGTAGCTGATGGTGCTAAAGCGTATTCGCAAGCAACGTATGCATTGCCCCCGAAGGACATCATCGAGATCATCGATGTCAAGCCGGATCCCGCCATGTTCTGGAGTTCCAATACCCAGTGGGCGGTATTGGCTGATCGCGACTCGATGCCGGATGTAGCCGATCTGGCACGTCGCATGCTTTCTCTTGCTGGCTTTAGGATCGACCCCACAGCCAACGGTCGATTCCAGTCCGATTTCTATCGAGGCTTGACTCTGAGAGACCGCAGCGGACAAATCTCGATCCCCATTCCGTTGCCTGCCGATGCGAAGGTCGGTTCAGTGGCGTGGTCGCATCGATCGACCGGATTTGTGTTCACCTTGATCAAAGACCATGGAACCGAACTCTGGTACATGGCCGTCTCGCCCCCCAACCAACCCCAAGACACAAACCAATCCCAAGACACCAGCCAACCCCAACGCTTAACGGATCGGCTATCGACCGTGCTTCAGGGTTTGGATTGGATGCCCGATGGTGAACGAGTCTTCTGCTGCGAAGTCCCCGAGTCTCGCGGACCAGAACCCACTGCGCCGGTTGTCCCCTTCGGTCCAAGCATCCAGGAGTCCACTGGAACCAAGGCTCCCGCACGCACCTACCAAGACTTGTTGACTAACGCCTATGACGAAGCCCTCTTCGAACACTTTGCCACCACTCAGTTGGTCATCCTAGGCCCTAAAAGCCCAAAGCTGCGTATCAGTCAGGGCTTGATCGACATGGCTGCCATCTCCCCCGATGGTCAACACTTTCTCCTGACACGACTAAGCAAACCGTTCTCGTATCTGCTCCCCTCCGACTTCTTTCCACGCACCATCGACGTCATCGATCTCCAGGGCACCTCTCTGTTTCGTGTGGCGGATGTTCCCCTTTCGGAAAACATTCCTATCGAAGGCGTTCGCACCGGCCCACGTTCGATCCAATGGTGGCCCGGTGCTCCAGCGCGATTGGTATGGACCGAGGCCCTTGACGGTGGTGACCCCAAAAATAAAGTTGAACATCGTGAACAGCTTTGGTTTCTGGATGCTCCATTCCGCACCCCAGCCAACGGCTTGCTCAAACTCCAAGGCCGATTCTCCGGCCTAACCTTCTTTACCAACCCCAGCATGTTCTTGACAACGGAGTCGGATCGCGATCGTCGATGGACAACGGCAATGCTCCATGACATGGATGCGCCCAACAGCCCGCCCAAGGTCTTCTTCGACCGAAGCGTGCGCGATCGGTACGCCGATCCTGGTCGAGTGATGGTCAAGCCGGATACGAACGGCTTTCCGGTTGCGAAACAAACTGGCGATTCAATCTTTCTCGCTGGGGTTGGGGCCAGCCCGAAAGGAAATCGCCCCTTCCTGGATCGACGTAGCCTTGAGACATTCGAGACGGAGCGACTCTGGCGGTGCTCGAGTGAATTTTCGGAAAACGTAACGGCAATAGTTGATGTCGATGGTGATAAGCTGCAGTTCATCACCCGACGCGAAAGTGTGTCTTCATCACCGAACTATTTTCTGAAAGACCTCAACTCAAAAAACGAAACACAACTTACCCATTTCGTCGATCCGACTCCACAACTGCGAGGCATCCAAAAGAGGATCGTCAAGTACCAACGGGCGGATGGCGTACCACTCTCCGCCACCCTCTATCTGCCCGCCAACTACGAACCGGGAACCCGTCTTCCGCTAATCGTCTGGGCCTACCCACTCGAGTTCAACGATGCCAGTACGGCAGGACAAATCTTCGCTAATCCGAATGAATTCACCCGTATCGGTGGCATCAGTCATCTATCGCTCCTTACCCAAGGGTACGCGATCATGGATGATGCTACCATGCCTGTGATCGGCGACCCGGAAACCATGAATGACACCTTCATCGATCAAATCGTTGGAGCCGCTGCGGCGGCCATCGATCACGCCGTCGAGCTTGGTGTTGCTGATCGGAATCGAGTTGGCATCGGTGGCCATAGCTATGGTGCATTCATGACTGCTAACTTGCTAGCCCATAGCCAACTTTTCCAAGCCGGAGTTGCCCGCAGCGGTGCCTACAATCGCACACTCACCCCGTTTGGGTTTCAATCCGAACGCCGCGCACTTTGGGAAGCTAAGGATGTGTACTCCAACATTTCACCGTTCATGCATGCGGACAAAATCAAGACACCCATCCTGTTCATCCACGGTGAGAACGATAACAACTCGGGAACCTTCCCGATCCAATCGCAACGCATGTTCCAAGCGGTCAAAGGGAACGGAGGAGTCACACGCTTGGTGATGCTGCCGTACGAGAGCCACGGCTATCGCGGCCGTCAATCGATATTGCACACCCAAGCCGAGATGGTGCAGTGGTTCAATCGCTACGTCCGCGATGCTCAACCACCTACGCCATGAGCACCCAAAGAGTACCCAATGGGCGTAGCGACGGTCTGTATTTTGGACGATAGCGGAATCGCTAAAAATTGTAAATTTGCAAATCCCTTTTTCATGAACTGTGCCGCCAACACTCCTTAGGGCTCAGCATTGCGAGAAGTCAGGGCGTCCGTGAATTCAGCAACACCCCAGATACTTCAACCGGCGCGCAAGCCCATAAACTAAACCATGAAGATCACCCTCGCACTTATCACATTTATTTTGCTTGGCCCACTGGTTTCACTTTACGCAAGTGATACTGCCGTACAGCGCGAACAAATTCTTGCGATTGCCAAACTCACCACGCCACCCGAGATACAGCCTGCGGACGGCTTTGTCGGCGAGAATGGCTTGAAGGCGATCTTTTATGGAGGGCTGCTATCGAAGGGAAAGCCCACTAAGGTTTTCGCGTGGCTTGGAATGCCTTCAAAAAGTACCGGAAAGAGTACCGGAAAGGTGCCCGGTGTTGTACTTGTACATGGCGGTGGCGGCACGGCGTTCAAGGAGTGGGTGAAGAAGTGGAACGAACATGGTTTCGCAGCCATCAGCATTGCGGTCGAGGGCCAAACCGACGAGCGAGATCCGGCTGATGCGAAAGCTTGGAGGCAGCACGCATGGCCCGGTCCAAAGCGGGATGGCATTTATGGCGACTCGGCTGAACCTTTGACCGAGCAATGGATGTATCACGCCGTGGCCGACACGGTGCTAGCCAACTCACTCCTACGCTCGCTGCCAGAGGTCGACGCGGACAACGTTGGCGTCATGGGTATCTCTTGGGGCGGTATCATCACTAGCACGGTTATCGGCATCGATTCACGGTTCAACTTTGCAATCCCCACTTACGGATGCGGACATCTATTTGACTGTGACAATCAGTACGGCCGAGCCTTGGGTAACAATACGCTCTACCGCGAGGTCTGGGATCCGATGGTGCGCATGGACCGCGTGAAAATGCCCGTGCTGTGGTTCTCTTGGCCAGCGGACCAACATTTTCCTCTCGATTCTCAAGCCGCTTGTTACCGCGCGGCCGCTGGACAGCATATGCTCTCGCTCATCCCGGAAATGAGACACGGGCACGGGCCAGCCTACAACCCACCGGATAGCTATGCCTTTGCCGAGAGCATCCTGCGTGATGGTAAACCGTGGTGCATACAAACTAACGCAAGTCGTGAAAGCGATAAGGTTCGCGTCATATTCACCGCCACGAAACCACTGGACCAAGCAATATTACTCAGTACGTCAGAGACTGGCTTTACCGGCAACCGCAAGTGGACCGAATCAACTGCAACCATTGAGAAGCAAAGAACTGGCTGGCTTGTCACAGCTCAGCTACCCACAGGAACGACCGCATGGTTTGTGAACGTTCGCAGCGGCGGACTCACGGCAAGTTCAGACTACCAGGAACAGAAATAATCCAAATGAAAACCGGACCGCATTCAATGCAAACGATTAATGAAATTCGCCCCTTCAAACACAACCTTATTTTCCTCGCAGCGCTGTTGATTTCATCACTTGCTTCGCTCCAAGCGGCGAACGGAGACTCAACAACAGCCAAACCCAACGTGCTGCTTATCATGGTCGATGATTTGCGTGACTACGGTGGAGCCTTCACTCGCGATGTTGTGAAAACGCCAAATCTAGATCGACTGCGTGCCCATGGAACGACATTTGAGCGAGCCTATGTTCAATATCCGGTTTGCAATCCTAGCCGTAGCAGCATGATGACGGGACTGCGAGCGGAACAAACAGGCGTCGTTGGAAACGATAAACGACTTCGCGAAAGACTTCCGGACATTGTCACGATGCCACAACTTTGTAAGGAAGCTGGCTGGCAATCGCATGCGTTCGGAAAGCTCTATCACCTCGGTGGAGGAAAGAACCCGGAAGCCAAACAAGCCTGGATGGACACAGGCAAATCATGGCATACCGCGCAGGCCTTTGAAACGACAACAGCCGGCAAGAAGATGATCGAAGGACGCAACGTTACCGATGGAGCACTCAAATGGTGCCAGTGGGGTGCGGCTGCTGGAACAGACGATGATCAACCTGATGGTCAGATTGCAGCAGCGACAGTTGCAAAGATCGAAGAACTTGGCGACACGCCTTGGTTCATCGGCTGTGGCTTTATGAAACCACATGATCCGTTCATAGCGCCGAAAAAGTACTTTGATTTGTATTCGATGGACTCGCTGAGAATTTGGCGTGAACCCGTTGGTGTCGCTCCTGTAAGAAAGGACGCAGTGGGTTTCGGCGATTATGGCAAGGCGTTCGCTAACTTTACGGATAAGGAATGGAGTGAACTCTTCCGAGCTTACTGCGCAAGCACAAGTTTCATGGATGCACAACTCGGACGCGTCCTCGATGCGCTCGATAAGAAAAAACTATGGGACAAAACGCTAATCATCTTCGTCGGCGATCACGGATATCACACCGGTGAACGCAAGTGGTGGAACAAGAACACGCTCTTCGAACGCTCCTGCCGTGCTCCGTTAGTGATCGCTGCACCCGGCATCAAGGGTGGCCAAACCAGCCGTTCGCTGGTCGAGTTCGTGGACCTTTATCCCACGATGGCTGAAGTTTGCGGCTTGAAGATTCCGCATGAAGTCGCAGGCGTGAGCTTAAGCTCAGTTTTCAAGTCGCCTGACAACAAGGTAAAAGAGGCTGCATTTACTCTTGTCACTCGCAGTCCGAAACTTTACGGCCAGAGTATTCGCACAGCTCGATGGCGTTTGACAAAATGGAGCGACAATCAGATTCAACTCTACGACCATGAACTCGATCCCGAAGAATTTCATGACGTTGCAAACGAACATCTAGGAATTGTAAAAGAACTCGAGAAACAACTTCAAGTTATTGGAAAACCTGCACCATGAAACGCTCACTCATACTCCTCACCGCCATGCTGCTCGCTCCAACGGCTGTACTCCACGCCGCCGATTCGGCAAAGCCACCCACCAGACCCAACATCGTTTTGATCATCTCTGACGACCAAGGAGCAGGGGACTACGGGTTCATGGAGCATCTTCATATAAAGACACCACACATCGACAAGCTCGCCACACAGAGCCTTGCCTTCCCACGCGGCTTTGTCCCCAGCAGCGTCTGTTGTCCCAGCTTGGCAAGCATCATCACCGGGCTTTATCCTCACCAGCACAGGGTCACTGCCAACGACCCTCCGATGCCGCAAACAGGAAAAGTCAAAAGCGGACGAGGCTCCACCGTCGAGCTGACCGAGCAATGGAACGCCATGCTAGATCAAGTGCCTACCCTTCCGCGGTTGCTTGCGGACGTGGGTTACCTCAGCTTTCAAACCGGCAAATGGTGGCATGGTGACTTCTCGCGCGGTGGCTTCACCCACGGCATGACCAAGGGTAGCCGTCACGGAGATGCGGGTCTCACAATCGGCCGCGAGGGCTTACAGCCGGTCTATGATTTCATCGCCGAATCGCGCAAACAACAAAAGCCCTTCTTTGTGTGGTATGCGCCATTCATGCCCCACACACCGCACACTCCTCCGGAGCGATTATTCAAAAAGTATAAGGCGAAGACCAACTCTCCGCACATGGCGCGTTACTGGGCCATGTGTGAATGGTTCGACGAAACCTGCGGCGAACTTCTTGGCCATCTCGACCGCGAGAAGCTCGCCGAAAACACCATCGTCATTTACGTGACCGACAACGGTTGGATTCAATCGCCTTCGTCGTCGGGTTTTGCACCCAAGAACAAAACAACGCCTTTCGACGCCGGGCATCGCACCCCTATCTTGGTGCGTTGGCCTGGTCGTGTCACGCCGGCTAGGTCAGCTGCGCTGGCTTCGTCCATCGACATCGTTCCCACTGTGCTCGCCGCGCTCGGATTGCCTGCTCCGCCGGGCCTTAAGGGCATTAACCTGCTCGACAACGAGAACGTCGAATCGCGGCAGCACGTGTTTGGCGAGGACTTCACAATCCGTTCGCAAACACTGAACGATCCAGCGGCGAATATCCTGTGGCGATGGGTCACCGACGGGCGTTGGCGCCTCGTTATCCCCCGTACTTTCGAAGCGGAAGGTGCGCTGAAGACAATTCCGTCCGATGAATATCTGCGGCCCGACCTGAACGCCACTCTAGAGTCCGCGCTGCCGATGCTCTATGACCTCCAGTCCGATTCGCATGAGGAAAACAATATCGCCGGCACTCACAATGAAATTGTTAACGCTCTTCGCATGAAGCTCGATGCTCACTGGACACCGAAGATTGCCACTCCATAAAACGGGTTCTCAAGTGCGTTCTGAATTCCAATTGTCCCAGGCCGCCTCGTCACTCGTGAGCCCGTTCGGGATTGCCAATGGCCCCCAACAACTGCCGCAACGCGTCGTGTAAAGCACTACTTACCTTTCGCCTTTTCGCTTACGCAATCGCGTACGAGTGTCAGTTAAAACAGTATCGGAGTGAATCACATGCCGGCGGGAAATCTCGTGGGAACTCCACTCCATTTTGAACTAGATTAAAATTTAATTCGTAGAAACCCAAGTTCGTCCTTGCCTTTAAACTTTCAACCTGTAACATTTTCCATATATCGATATGGCGCGTTGAAACGTCGTTATCGATAGCCAATCTCGGAAGACAATTAAGTGAGCAACTGCTAGTTCTATCGGAACGACGACTGCGGGGGCTCGATTGATGTAAGCCGACGAGTCACACCACCCATTTCGGTGTCGTGAAACGTTGGCTTTTTTCGTTTCTATTGTCGTCTTCTCTCTTCCAACGGATACGAAATACGGTGCGTTCCGACCGAGAATACTTGAATGAATTATCGAATATCAGTCTTAAGATCCATTACCAATTCTTTGAAAGTGAAAAGACCATGCTTTGGACAATATTTGTAATCCTTCTCGTAATGTGGGCGCTTGGGCTCGCAACCGGCGCGACACTTAATGGTTTCATCCATATTCTTTTGATCATTGCGATCGTAGTCGTTCTGCTTCGCGTCATTCAAGGGCGACAGTTGGTATAGCCCCAATTTTGAACAACACTCCGTAGTCAACAAAAAGATTTAAGATGACTCCCACCTACACCCTCGCAGATATTACTGAAGGATCACTAGCGCATCTCCGCGATATCTTTCAAATGAATGTCGATAGTCGTGATGGTTTCGCATACGCAGCCGAACGTCTGTCCCATAAACACTCGGAATTGTCGAAGCGATTCAAAGAGTATTCTGAGCAACGAAATCGCTTCGCAATGGAACTCAGAGAGCTTATACAGATTGATAAAAATTATCCTGCGACTCGCGGTACGATCGCTGCGTCACTGCATCGCACGTGGATGGAACTTCGTGACGAACTGGAAACCATCGTGGACGTTTCTGGAATCACCAATGAAGCAATACGAGGTGAGAGCTACATCAAGAGCACTTACGAAGCCGCACTCAAGTCGATAGGTGAATTAAATGTCCGCTCCATGATTGAGTCGCAATACAATTCGGTGCGCGAGTCATACTCCTGGTTGAAAGAACAAGCCGCTGAACAGCAGAGGTTACAAGATGAACAACACTAAAGAGCAATACAATTCCAATCCCGTCTTAGTCCCTGGTGGAAACGATGAATCAAAGGATGAGGCGAAACATCCCGGTGCAGTGCTTGCATTAGTAATGGGATCGTATCCACTGATTTTGATTATTGCCATCGCGGTTGCCCTCGCATATTTGGCATTTACGTCCTCCAAGTCGGAAACTTCCTCTGTACCCTCCGGAAGTACCGAGTCAATTAATGGCAAATAGTATCGAACAAGTGTCACTTCCCGCTCGTCCGACTCTCTCATGCCCAAGAACGCCCACAAAAAAGCGAGCAACTAGAAGTACTAAATCGAAGGATCACCGGAATTTAGTGGTTGCAAACGAGGATGAGTACATTTTGGAGGATTTTGCCGTCCGGCTTGAGCATTCGGGCTTTCATGTCCGAGGGGCAACGTGTGGGGTCACCTGCTCAGCAATGATAGAAAGCGAGGCTCCTAACAGGTTATTTCTTGATCTAGCACTTCTGTGGGGCGGCTGTGACGGCGTGCTCGCGATCATGAGTGTAAAAGAACGACTTCGATCCATCCCGATAATTCTAATGGAATCAGACGGGATAGACACGCATTTACGTCGCATCCAAACGATCAAAGTGAGTAGCATCCTTCGATTGCCGATAAGAACTGACGAGATGTCAGACAGATATCCTTCTGCGATTTACCAATAAAAATCCTTATCATATAAATCATAAGTTCTTGGAGGTACGATAATGAGCGTTGCGAACCGTGCTCTGCTTAAACTAGCCGAGGCGAAGTGTGCCCTTGAGGAGTGGAGCGAGTTTGTTGCGAATACCTCGCCTCCCGACTCAATCGCCGAGCAAGCTTTATGGAATTTAGTTACCACAGCGATATCGCATGTTGACGATGACGAAGAAGCAATACTTCTTGCTTACGGTGACTTAGTCGTCTCGCAACCATGAGCTATCGAATTAGCGCGCAAGCGGACGAAGGCACGACGTGCGTTTCGGAGACTCTTTCAGATTGCAGCCTTCCGCTCGATAGGTAACTATTCATGGTGCGACGCCACTCATAATCGAGAACTGATTTGATTGAGGAGAACACGTCGCAAGCCAAGGCAATTGCGAATGCCTTCGCGATTTTAGATAACGCATCAGCGGATCTTCTCCACGCCGACGCAATCTGCATCATTATTACCGATAATCAGATCGGAGCTCATGTTCGAGAATTGTTCGGGCACCGGGCGAGCGATTAACGACGATTCAATAACGAAATTCAAAAGAACCACAATTGATCCCAAGTTTTTCGATCTAAATAAATTTTCGATTTTGAGTCGTTGGCAAAAAAATCCGTTGTGACACCCAAAGTTTTAGTCGTTACGTGTATTAAATACTTCGAAATGTTCTTAGATTGCGGCGATTTTAGCTCAAGGGTACGACACTTGCGGAAAGGATAGACTGGATAACTTGATGCCGCGTATTTAACCCATTGTTGAACAGCGCGCTGTACAGTGAGCCATTGAAACTTAGTGGGAGCACTCTGTCATTCAATGGCTTCTTTGTTCGGTTTTAGAATTCAGTATAAGGAATGTAAAGATGTTTCGAAAAATTGCAGTAGTCGCGGTTTGTAGCGTTGCCTTCGTTTCCGAGAGCGGAATCACTCAGGCACAGTTCGGTGGTATTCAACTTCAAGTCGGGGATTACGGGCCTGGATTGAGCATTGGCAATTCTGGATTTAGCAATGGTTATTACGATGGTTATTACGGTGGTTACCGAAACGGCTATGGTAGCCCATATTATGGGAACTCCTACTCGAGAAATTACAGCGGATACAACACATATGGAAACGGACGATACTATGGGAATAGCATGTCCTACAGTAGTTACCCTATTGTAAATTACGGTTATCGGAATTCACGTGCTTATGTAGCTCCGCTCCGCGGTATTGCAGTGCGACGCTTTCGATATCGATAGGCTATAAATTGAGATGGATTTCAGAAGTAAGTAGAACATCCAAGCGTTGAATGAATGGAATGTCCGACAGCGAAGATGACACCCGCTTGTGCCCTGCAAAAATTGCTAGTTTTCACAACGATTCTATATCGACCGATCACTTCCTCGAGTTCATTCATTAATGGCAAAGGTTGTGCAAGTTTATGAAATGTCTGCAAGGACACTTTTGGATACATGCGGCGTCTCTGCATCTGGGGGCAGTTTCGCGTCGCTAGGCCTGGGAGCCGCAGCGGATTGATCTTCGATATCATGCAGCAGTTCGAGCACATTGCGCTCGATCGCAGTGCAGATGCTATCGAGCGGCAAGAAATCGATTCGCTTGGTGCTGAATGGATTTTGCAACTCCATTCCGATGCGATCGAGAGATAGTAGAGGATACGCCAACAACATGACATAGACTGGCACAATCCAAACTTGATCCAGATTTTGAAACATGGCTGATGGATTCGCGGAATTAGCATCTATTGCTTGCATCAAGCCGATGGGTAGGGTTATCAAAAACAGAAAGATAAACTGACGAACCTGGATCGCGCTTGATCGAGCGAGTGGCGTCTTCAAGATTCGCTCGCAGCCGCCAAGGTGATCTAGCAAACTTGCTCGCTGCTCCTCACATTTCTGGAACGCAAATCCATCCATATTTAGCTTGCGAGCCTCGAATAATAACATCGCAATCTCGCTCGCGACGGCGTTGGGCATATGCTCGGCCTTTCGAATCCAATCTTGACTTTCCTCCGACAACAATCGTTCGAGCTCAGGAAAGTCGCGCTGCTCTCGCAGGCTACGGCGGCAAACGTGAGGAAATACTGCAATCCACCGTACGAATCGCGAACGCCAACGTTCCACTCGAGGCCCATACGCTAATCCCGAGATCGCCAGATTGCGAGACTGATTGACGATACCGCCCCACAATATTCTCGCCTCCCACCATCGGCTATATCCGGTGTTCACTCGCAAGACCAAGAGCAATCCCAATACAGCCCCCGCGGCTTCGAATGGCCCCACTGGTATCGACAACGACTTTTCAAACAAGCTCTCAAGGTATCGGATTCCGAGTACAACCACTACAGTAAGGAAACCAAAACCAAATACATCGAGGAGCACCCGTGGCGCAACCGAACCTCGAATGATAAATGTGCCCAGCCAATATGAATACGAAAGGTTGGTCTCCCCCTCGGCAGTGAAATACGATGGATTTCCGTCATTCATAAAGGATGTCCTGATCCGTATTACTCAGCGATACTGTAGATGTCTCGAATGGAATCAACGACAGCAGCGATATCCAACTGCAAGTCAATAACACGCCCCGTCGCCATGTCAAAGACCCACCCGGCGATGATGAGATTTTCGGTTCTATACGCGTTCTGCACCTCCGTGATTTTTAGCAGATTTATGCACTGCTCGTGGACGTTAAGTTCGACCAGTCGTCTATTGCGCAACTCCTCGATTTCAATGGAATCAAGTTCTACGGCATGCAATCGATATACGTCGCGAATGTTTTGCAGCCAGGCTGTCATGTCTCCAAGATCGTTGGATTGCATAGCGGCCAATACCCCTCCGCAGCCGTAGTGCCCGCAGATAACAATGCTTTGCACTCCAAGTTCTTGAACAGCGAAATTTATTACGGTGTTGGAGCTGTAATCGTTATTCGGTACTAAATTTGCGATGTTTCGATGCACAAAAAGATCGCCTGGCTCTGCCCCGAACATCTCCTCTGCTGCAACGCGGCTATCAGAACAACCGATGTACAGAATGCTTGGCTTTTGGCCGCGAGCGAGCAGCTTAAAATAGTTTGGGTCGTCTGCTAGCCGTTTGGCCGCCCAAACCAAATTGTTGTCGAGCGCTTCGTTTAGTTTCATGTTGGTATTCGCGCCTATTGGAATGGTGTAGCTTGGGGGGAGGGTATCAGCCAAGTGGCAGCGATAGCCACATTGGCCTCATTGGTCGCTGTCGCCACATAGATGGCCAGCTTCGAAGACATTTGCAAGTTGGAACGGATCGCGCCGCCGATTCAACCGACCCATTAATAGATGGTCCCGTCCAGCCACGAATGTCGCGCTGCCGTAGATCTGTACCACCAGTTGCAAGACGTGGTCCGTAAAGTGGCAATTGGATTTTAATCATACCATCACTGCATGAGTTGCATCAGGGAAGTCGGCTCCGCGCGATACGGATTCCCATTCGATAAACTCGGCGCGCAGTTCGTCTAGCTTCGAAATCGCACCGTCATAGGCATCGTTACCAAGCAACAGTCGGTGCGGTGGATTCGGAGATTCAACTGCTTGCACGATCGCTTCGGCTGCGCGAACTGGGTCGCCAGATTGGTTGCCTGAGACAGCGCGCAGTTGGCGAATGCTTTTGTCTGCCGTGTCGGCGTAGTCTGCTATCTGATGTTCCGTTTCGTTCGCTGATCGACCAGCCCAGTCGGTGCGGAATCCACTCGGTTCCACGAGCATTACCTTGATACCCAAGGGTTCTACTTCTTGCCACAATGCTTCTGAAACGCCTTCGACTGCAAATTTGCTCGAGTTGTAATAACCGAGTGCTGGGAACGAACGCAGACCTGCAATTGAGGACAGATTGACAATAAATCCTTTCCGCCGTTTTCGCATCCCCGGCAATACGATATGAATCATGCGGCACAGGCCAAAGACATTGACATCGAACATCTTTCGCACTTCCTCTTCGTCGCTTTCCTCCACCGCTGCGAAGTAGCCAATGCCTGCATTATTGACTAAGACATCAATGCACCCGAAATGGTCCACTGCGGCTTTGACAGCTGCTTCTGCCTGCGTCCTGTCGGTTACGTCCAATTTGAGCACCAGAGCATCCCCCAGTTCAGCCAAGTCACTTATGTCATCTGGATCGCGAGAGGTGACAACCGTTCGGTACCCCAGTTCCAATACATGCGTTGCGATTTGGCGTCCAAATCCTGTAGAGCATCCCGTGATAAACCAAACAGGCTTCTTGGATTGCATGCTGTTTTTTGCTGTGGTTGCCATATAATTTCTTTCTTTCATTTTGAATCAACGAACTTCACTCGATCTGCAGGTAGTGCATTCGGTAGGCCGTAATAATGCAAAAGCAAAATTTGATTCCGATTCTTTTGAAATGAACTCGCAGATCGATGTTACCTAGGTTCAGACAGTCTTCACTTCATTCGATGCAATCAAAAGAATCTCGCGTTGGCTCAATCGCCACAGTTCCGTTTTGTTCGTGTCTGAACTTGTTTACGATTTGTAAATTTTGGATCGAGCTCGATTTAGTCCTCCCAAAGGACGGTGCACGGCGAGCGAATGTGCAGGGGAAAACGACATCACTTCTGCCTGTTCGAACCGGGTCGCAAGGTCAATCTTTTGGATTGGAATATTAATCGTCGCGAGCTTTACGAGCGGACTGGTCCTTTCTGTCCACTCTACCGCTGGACCCTGGCATGGGCATTCGAGAGTCGAATGAGAACTGGGTAATCATTTGGCATACCAAAGATACCTACTTTCATTTCGCTTGGAATACTGTCGAGTACGACGAACTCAGCCTTCAGCAGTCCATCACACTTTGCGTGAGCACCGCGCTTTGTCTTTCCAGCCGCATAGCTTCTCGCCATGGAGCCTCGCAAGAGTTCTATCATCTCTAGGGTCATGGATGAGTCGGTTGATTTTGACATTCGGTTAGGATCGTTTCATTGTTGGAGTTTCCTCGGGAGTAAATAAGTGTTCGAGCAAGCAAAGTCGAATTTGCCTGTTCGAAAAAAGGACGAATTCATGTCTGCGGTCTTACTGTAGAAAAGGATCGAGCCGTGTGTTCCATTGACCATTGCGAAGTCGCTCTCGCCTACGAGATGCATACCGAGGGCTGCAACAATAAGATCGTACGTAGAGTTCAGCTCGGCAAACTCCAAATCTTGAGGCAGTGGCAGATTACAAACGAAACTTTCCTTTACATCGGATAGCTTACGCAATACACGACGTTGCCTGCCATCAAATTGGGAGCAACAAAACGCGCAAGATGAAAGAAGTGAAAGTTCCAACGATGGACGACAAAATTACGC
>JANODQ010000745.1:0-3260 GCA_031412775.1 Pirellulaceae bacterium
CATAATTTCAAATCCAAGGTGTAGCGAAACTAAACTACCAAGTCATCCCCAATTACCCAGAGTTCGCGTTGGCCCTGGGGGATTCTATGGCTTCACCGGTAAAGTTATTTCGTGCTTCTTCTAATGGACTGGAGGCAGTAGATGACTGGAGAAACCGGGAAACCCAAAAGGTAACAAGGGGGCTTTACATCAAGAAAAACGGCACTGAATCTCTTTATCGATTTGGGATATCTGACACGATCGAGCTCCCGCCTGCCACAAGAGACAACCCAAACAAATTCGTCTCAGTCAAGGAATTAGCCATTCCAGATTTCAAGCCTTCGTCATTTGAAATATCTGAGCTCACGCAGAAGGGGGTTGATTGGAAGCTCGAAGGCTCTCCGACACCAGATCAACTAACACGTTCGTGGTTTGTCATGGCGAAAGGAAACGAGGTGCCGCCACCTGAACCTCAACCAACGCAACAAATAGCGCAACAACCAACGCAAAAATCATTCAAAATCATCAAAACAACATTGAAGATAGATTGGAAGAAAGATGAAAGTAAGATTATTGCGACTTTGACAATTTCAGACGGTGGCATCAAACCCGAGCCCGATGCTATCAAACTCAAGAGCATTGAAGAACTCAATACGCAGGTAAAGGACTCAGAGTTGACTTTCGATTTGATCCTAAAAAGAGTTGAATTGAAATGGGATAACAATCGCGAGGTTGAAGTAAAGACACCGTTGAAAATTAGGTTCGTTAAAGAGAAGGCGAAGTAACTGTAACGTTGTGAACCTCAGGCGCTAGCCGTGGGCGAGACTTGATGGAAATATTTGTATCACTGGCTCCCAAATCTGTGTTCAAAATACCTGAGCCGATGGCGCTAGCCACGGGTACAGACATAACTACAGTTTGGCCGATAGTACCCGAGGCTAGCGCCTACGGCTCAAGACAAAACAGACTTTTGATAGGCCGACCCACGGCTAGCGCCTGAGGTTAACTGATAGAGATAACTTACTTTTAGATGACAATGATTATGCTATCCACTGATGATCTCGACTCGTTAATGCAAAGTATTGATGGGCACTTGCAGTCGCCTGAATTCATTAATGAGCAACTTTTGCAGGAAGATGCAACTAGCTACACTAAACTTTGCCAAGTGATCAATCGCAAGCTGTTAGAAGCAAGTCGTCTGATTGATCGAGGTCTGCGTGATGATGCTTTAAAGTTAATGGGGAACGATTCGGAAGTCTTAACGGCATTCGAAAAGATCGACTTTCCGTATCGCGAAGAATGGTGTGATCTTCTGGATATCTATGGGATCGCGGCACCGCCAAAGCTGAACATCGACGCGGCGACGAAGGTCAATCAAACATTCTCCACGCTCGGCGACTTGCAAGGGTTATTGAAGAACCACCGACTTCTGGCTCTTGGTCGGGCACCGCTTTCGTCGCGGATTGGTGTGCTTCATGCACTCGCTTCGAAAGACAAATCCAATCCGATCTGGGAAGCTGATTTGGTGGCCTTTCAAAAGGTCCGACTTCAGCAATTAGGTCGAGAAATCGAACGGTCTGTTCAAGCCGAGGACTATGACCGTTTGCAAGAATTGAATGTAGAAATGGAAGGGCCCGTTTGGCGTGATGCGATGGATTCGAAGCTGTTAGCCGTTGCGCGAACTGCACTCGCCGCACGCACGCAACGTGAACGACTTCAATCGGTGAAATTGGCCTGCACCGAACTCCAGTCGGCCTACTCCGAATGCGATATTGCGCGAGGCTTTAAAATATCGGATCGTCTGCAGGGATTGATGGACGCAGCAAACGTCGAATCGGGTTCCCAAATCTATCTAGAGATTGAGCCCGCACTCGATTGGGTGCAGTCTCAACGTAAAGCAATTGCCGAAGAACGCAGGGACCAGGTACTCATCGCCGCGTTGGAACAAAGCTTAGAGACGGCTCAAAGACCAGAACCGATTGAACGCGATTATCAACGTGCGCTTTCCATTGGATCGCGATTGCCCACTGCCTTGCAACGACGAGCCGTGGAACGCTTGGATTCGTTTCATTTGGTTGCAAGGCGACGAATGATCATGATTGTTGGAGCATCTGTAGCTGCTCTACTCGTATTGGCTGGCTCCCTGGGGTTTTGGATTTACGCCAGCCAGCGTGAGGCCGCAGCAATCGCGATCGAAAAAATGGTCGAGGATCTAGTCTCACAAGAAAAACTTGACGAGGCGGACTCCTTTGTCCAAAAGCAGAACGCCGAAATTCAGGCTCGTTCAAAGGTGCAAGCAAGCATGACGAAGGTCGTCTCCTTGCGAAGTCAAGAATCGCAACGAGTTGCGGACTTTGCTGCTGTACTCGAACAACTAGCGGCCGAGGAAAACCCGCAAGCGATTTCCGACTCGCTCAGAAAATTAAAGGACTTAGCGAAAACGACTGCTGACAAATTAAAACTTCGAGAGCAAGAAAAAATTGCCGATAAGAAGCAGTTGGATCGTATGAAGGAGAAGCAAGGACAATTAATGGCGAAGTTTCAAACGTTAGAGAATTCGGTAAATGCAATCTTGAAAAGGCGAGCCGAACCTGCCGAATTGATAAGCCAGCTACGCACCGAAAAAATCTCGATCCTCAATCTCAGCAATCAAGAAGCAATGGGACAGAGTTCGGTGCTTGATTTAGCAAAGCAACTAGCCCGTCGTATCGATACCGAAATAGCTCGTATCGAAGATGAGAGTCGTGCTCAAAAAAGTATTGCAGACATCACCGATACTGTTGGGAAGCCGGAAGCATACCAGGAAGCCCTTACAAAGTTTATTAAAGAATTCCCCTCGCATCCGCTAACGAATTCTTTAGAGCTCAGTTCACGAATAGAAGAACTGAATCAAAACAATCGCTGGGTCGATTTAGTGACGGCACCGGTGACGATGAATCCCATTCAAAATAGTTCGACTATCGTTAAAGAATGGCTATCGCAATACGAACTCGCAAGTAGTGTTTCTTCCAAACATTGCTTGGCAACGATGGTGAAGTCCGTCGAACCGTTACTGAGAAAGCACGCGATGGTCAGCCAGGCAATAAGTGATTTGCAATCACTCTCTGAATCGCGACTGCTAGATAAAATGTACATCTATCCCTTTATGTCAGCCAGGTACTACTCGTGGGATTCACCAAGCGAATCGAAGCCTACTATCGCGTACATCTCCGATTTTTCGTTTGCGGAACTAGACAAAAGATTCAGCGGCAATTTTACAACCGCCATCTTGCCGAACTTGA
>JANODQ010000746.1:0-7660 GCA_031412775.1 Pirellulaceae bacterium
ACCAAAGCGATGTAAAGGGCTGATCCACGACTCGATAACCTAGCAGCACCCAAGCCCAAATCAAAAGCGGTGTCCACAGGACAGCAGCCACAGCAACAGGCCACTTGAGTTTATCAATCCACCAATCGACCCGGCGATAAAATCGCTGCATCATCGTTACTGACCGTATCGTTTTCGGATTTGTGCCAACCCATCGAGCATTGGACGAGATTTTCCGTATCCGTCGATCAAACCCCCGTTTGGAAAACGATGGGGCAGTCGGTCGGACATCTGCGTCCAGCCTATCGCATGAACATTCTGTTTTGCGAGAAGCATTTGAATAATTTCAATTTGGTTCATGGCAAGATGGCTGTTAGAAGGAACTGCCGTAGGCGAATTCACAGCTGCTGAACCCACATCGAGGTTTGGTGGAACTCCCGAGGGAGCATTCCAGCGAAAGACTTCCGTTGCCTTACTCACACATCCTATGTCGGAGCCATTGCAAACGGGCCCATTCACCAGGGCAACTAACGGTACACCGAGCATCGACCAATGATCGATGAGGTCTGAAACATCGATGAGATCTCTTGGTAAGCTCCCACCTGGCCAAAAGTTCGTGTTGATCTCGAGGGCGATTCCCGACAGGCCAAGCTCTGCTCGTATAAGCGAGTCAGCAAACGGGAATGGGTTAATCGCTTGCCCAGACTGCCCGAGGTACTCGCTCCAAGGCATATCGATCGTCATGACAACGGGGGTTCGCGGATCGGTTTTGCGAACGGCCTGAATTACTTCTACGGCAATTTTTAAATGCTGTTCATCGGATAACCCAAGATCGTTGAGCACATTCAGCCCCGTTGCAACATTCCAGATGCTGGCTTGCCCACGGTAGCGAGATACGATATTTCGAACGTATTCACACGCTGCATTGCAGACCGCATCAAAATCTTTCATAAGATTCATCCAATGCTGGAGAGCCCACGGTTGGAGACTTATTAAAGGTCCGGCGATGACTCTCAAGCCTTCCTTGGCGGCCCATTGAAACTGCTCATCAAAGACTTCAAGCGGAATGCTTTTTTCGTCTGCTTGAACGAAGTGCCACGTAGGTGCAATGATCACCGTGTTCATGGCTGGTAGCGCGAGAGTAGCGTCTGCCTGCCACTCGACTCGAGGATCGAGTTGTGCTGCGAGCAGTGTGCTAAGTTGCTTTTCTTGTTGTTGCCGATACTGAATCGATTGCGAGATGAAGGCTCGACACAAAGGCCTTTGTGCTTGCATGGCGGCTGCGATGGAGGCCTGGGCAAGCGTTTCCGAGTTTTCAACGCTTGTCTCTTTGGCGATCAGCGAATCAACAAAACGTTCGGTCGCGATATTGATCGAATTCAAATAGGTTTCGGGGACTTTTAGCCCGACGCGTTGCCAATCAGCGGCTCGCCCACGCACTCTGTGTAGTGTTCCCCGAGCCAACTCCAACGGAAGTAGGTAAGGTTGATCATTGCAGCGAAGCGAAGCGGTGTGGAGCGTGCATAGACCAAACTCTGCCGTCGGCCAAACCAATGAAAGCCGACCCGATTCGTCGATGGGGCGATCAATCGTTAGAAGCTCACCTTGAACCGAAATGCGGCCCTCCCAAGGGACACCTTCGATACCCGTTACATAAGCCGTATTCCATATTCTCGGATCATACTGATCCAATTTTGGAACATGGAAAATCATTCTCCCCATCGTGGGTTGTTTCTACAGCGAGTGCAATAAATGGTAAGCCAATACTATTCCAGTATAACCGCTGCAATGTTTTAGCGCACTGGTAAGCTTGACGATGTCTACTTCTGATTCAATTCAACAAAGATAAGCAATTTCCGAAGCTTGGGAAGTTGCTCGGTTTTGGCTAATTCGGAAAGTGGATTCCCCGTCAAGTCGATTTTAAAGCCGCTTAACGATTTGGGATGCTGAATGAGCGGGCCGGCCTTATGAGTAGCCATCTTCGTAGCTACCTCCGCTGCCTTCTGCGATTCCCCAAATTCGACCAAAGGACTCAAATCGGTAACCGAGTTGTCTCGAAGTTCTAAGTTTCTTAACTTCGTATGGCCTTCCTCAAAAGCCCGTTCTGAAAGTCCTAAGCTTTTGAGTTCTATGAGACCAGTCTCATTCAACTGCAGGGTGTCGACATTGGAGAGAGTTGACAACGCCGAAAAGTTTTCAATCGGATTGTTGGAGCCGTAGACAGACCAAAGCTTCTTGCAGGGTTCAAGTGGTGCCAAGGAGCGAATCTGGTTCTCTTCGAAGTAGAGCGATCGAAGATTTCGCATCGCTCGAATCGGTTCAAGGTCTTGGATATTGTTTCGACTAACGTCTAAGTATTGCAACGATGTGAGTTCCTTTAACGGTTCAATCGTTTCGATTTTGTTTCCTGAGAGGGTGAGTTTTTGGACGAGCTTTAAGTCGCGCAAAGGGGAGCAGTCCGAAATCTCGTTGTTTTCTAAATCGATGTCTAAAATTGAGTGACAGTGTTGCAGTCCCTCGAGCGACACGATTTTTTCTCCTTTTCCAACCACTCGCGAAACCTTGGCTAAATCATCGAGTGTTAGCGGTTTTTGATTGCCTCTTTTGTCAAAGACTTCCTTACGAACGGCCCGGTCGAGTGCTTTGTCGGGGAAGATATCTGCCCCAGTTACCATCGACAGCGATCCGCTCAACAAAACGAATAATGCGATCAACACTTGATGAACTTTAATAGGTTCTTTGGTCATAGGTTTGTAATTCAGGTGCGAACGAGAGGGTTATCGCATTGGTTTTGGTCAATAATGCTCAGTATTCTAGCTTAATATGATGGTGCCCGGTGTGTACCGCACTTTGGGCAATTGACCAAAGACGATAAGATAGGACTAGCAAATAGATCGACCAATTCTTAAATCCATTCTAGTTCCGATTTGACGAAGACAATACTGATATGAAAACGATTGAATATGACGTGGTAGTTATGGGTGGCGGACCGGCGGGATATGTTGCCGCGATACGAGCCTCCCAGTTGGGCATGAGTGCTGCGTGTGTCGATGAAAATCCAAAATTCGGGGGGACATGTCTTCGAGTCGGATGTATTCCAAGCAAAGCACTTCTCGAATCGAGTCATCATTACGTCGACACCAAGAATTCGCTTTCAGCCCACGGGGTGGTTGTAAGCCAAGTGCAATTGGACTTGGCGACCATGATGAAGCGAAAGGACTCCATCGTTCAGACACTTACCGGCGGCATCGATTTGCTTTTCAAGAAAAACAAGGTTACCGGTTATCGAGGAGTCGCGCGACTGCGAGATGTCGAAACGGTCGTTGTAGAATCCGATTCAGAACCGGTAACGATCCGAGCTAAACACATCATCATTGCAACCGGTTCGCGACCGGCGACGATGCGTGGCGTTGAAGAGGATGGCAACCTTATCGGCAACAGCACGGCCGCTCTTAAGTATGATGCGGTACCGAAGACGATGGTGGTTATTGGAGGCGGCTATATCGGACTGGAACTCGGAAGCGTTTGGTCGCGATTGGGTGCTCAAGTGATCGTACTGGAAGCAGCCGACCGCATCCTTCCTGGTCTTGATGGAGAGCTGAGTCAGTTAGCTCAACGATCATTCGCCAAGCAAGGACTAGAATTTCGAACCGGAATGTGGGTAGAAGATGCTAAAGTCGAAGATGGGCGTTGTGTTGTTCGATGCACAGGTCAAGAACCAATCTTTTGCGATCGTGTGCTGCTCGCTGCTGGTCGTGTTCCCAACAGTCGAGACATCGGTTTAGAAAGCTGTGGAATTGAGACTGACAAACGCGGGTTTATTCCTGTCAATGAGAACTTCGAAACCGCTGTGAAAAACATCTATGCCATAGGTGACGTGATCGGAGGAGCTATGCTCGCTCATAAAGGCATGCATGAAGGTAGTGTCTGCATGGAGAAAATTGCCGGCATACATAGCCACATGAACTACGATGCGATCCCTGCGATCGTTTACACTCATCCTGAAATTGCAACCGTCGGCAAGACCGAGGAGCAACTGAAGGAAGCAGGGATCGAATATCGAAAAGGAATGTCACCCTACGGAGCCAACGGCCGCGCACGAACACTTGGAGACATCGAAGGCCGCGTGAAAGTACTCGCAGACGCCAAGACTGACCGCGTATTGGGCGTGCATATCATAGGCGGTCATGCTGGCGATCTGATTGCTGAAGCGGCTGCGGCGATGGAGTTTGGTGCAAGCAGTGAAGACATTGCTCGAACCTGTCATGCTCACCCAACACTCTCAGAAACGCTCCATGAAGCAGCCTTGGCAGTGGATGGCCGGGCAATCCATTCGGCCTAAATGATATTTAAGGATGCTACAGGAACTTTCGCTTTAGAAATTCGACTGCGGCTGCTAATTGCGGGTCCTCTGTTAGCGAATTATCTAGTACTTGAGGATCATCTTTGGACTCGTCGGGGTCGCTTGGCTTGTTAGTGAGATTACTACGGCGCCGTAGTCGTTCGAACACTTTGCGTGTTTGCTCCTGGTCGAGGGTTATTTTAAATCCTTCGTCAGGCTCAACACCCCACTCGTCCGATTCTTTAGCATCCTTACGACGATGGATGTTTCGACCGCTTGGTGGGAAGTAATGAGCGGAAGTCAGCCGAAGTGCGGCATCCCCACCCTCGATCTGCACGACGTTCTGTACCGATCCTTTTCCATAACTTCGTTCGCCGATAATTGTCGCTCGATGAAGATCTTGCAAGCACCCGGCAGTCACCTCACTTGCACTAGCCGAATCGTGATTGATGAGGACAACCATTGAAACTTCGTTTGGAATCTCGACGCCGAGATTCGCCATCCGAGTCGACTCGACAACGCCATATCTCCCAACGGTAGAAACAATAGTTCCTTCGTCAAGAAACATGTCGCACAGATCGGTCGCCGTTGGCAGCAAGCCACCTGAATTATCACGCAGGTCCAAGATCAAACCTTTCGCGCGATCACGAACACTTTTGAGGGCTTGCTCCAGTTCACTGGTTGTCTTTTCTCCAAAGATTTCGACACGGATGTACGCAATATTGGGATTAGCCTGCATCATAAAGTCCCATCTTCCATCTTCAGTGCGACGGTCCCCCGTCACAGATTCGGTTTCGATAATCGCTCGTTCGACTCGAACGGGAATCGGTTCCGCAACGTTGGCTCGGATGAGCGTGAGCTCAACTGACGTCCCCGGTTTGCCTCGGAGTTTGTCGCTAGCGTTTTGAACGGTCATTCCACTTACCGACAGCCCGTTGATGGAGACTATTTGGTCGTCCGGCAGAATTCCCGCTTTTGCCGCAGGCGACCCAAAGACCGTGTTCACAATTCTCAGTCGTCCCGTTTCGGATGGCGGTTCGATAACAATTCCCAGCCCACCAAATTCTTGTGATAGCTGCATTTGGAATGCCCCGAATTGCTCGGCTGGGATGTAGCTACTGAACGGATCAAGCGAGTTGCCGATCCCATTCATCGCGGCCTTGTAGAGATCACGTCGGTTGACTGGTTCAACATAATTCTGTTCGATCATATCGATCGCGAAACCAATATCTCCTAGGCCTCGCGTTCTATGTGCTTGAATGGCGCATACCATACAAACAAAGACGACCGACGTTAAGATTCGCCAGTTTCGATAAGTCATAATCAGATCTGCGATTCGTGGATTTGTGGCAGGACGAGCTTCGACGGCTGGATGAGTTCTTTTCTGTGCGCATCGATTGGTTCTGAGTTGGATGACTCATCAGCATTCGCATTCTGACGTTGGTCTGATGCGTCTTCGAAGGTGTTATCCAATATTTCATCTACGGAGTCATCTGCGGAATCATCTAATTGATGGATGGTCTGTCGCTCGCGAAGTCGTCGCAATTGTCCGCATGCTGCTTGTATTGAGTCGCCCTTCCGCTGACGAAACATGACATTGATTCCGCCGTCGACAAGTGTCTTGCGAAAGTCGTGGATCGCTTCGGGCCGTGGTGTTTCATAGGGCAATCCCGGCACGGGGTTGTAAGGGATGACATTCAACATTGAAACGCGTCCTCGCAGCAATCGTATTAGCTCGCGTGCGCATTCTTGTGTGTCGTTGATATCCTTGAGCAACACATACTCGAAAGTCAATCTGCGACCGGTTTTCTCAAAGTAGTATTCTGACGCCTCCATGATGGGTGCAATTCGAATCGCTTTGTTGACAGGTACAAGTCTCGTGCGAAGGGGATCATTCGGCGCGTGCAAGCTGATCGCCAGATGATATGGTGCGTTGGCTTCGGCGAGTTTGCGAATCGCTGGTGGTAGCCCGACTGTACTGATAGTAATTCTTCGTGGACTGATACCTAGTCCCAATGCGGGGTCGCGAGCAACCTCTAAAGCCTCCAAGACATTTGTAAGGTTCGCCAGTGGTTCACCCATACCCATCATGACGATATGACTTAGCCGTTCTTCAGCTGGGAGCAGTTTCTGCAATCGAAGCATCTGTTCCAGGACTTCTCCTCGAGTCAGATTTCGCTCGACGCCGTCCAATCCGCTTGCGCAGAAGACGCAGCCCATCGCGCATCCGACTTGGCTACTGACGCAAATGGATCTTCGCGGACCGTCCCTCAGTAAAACGCATTCAATCCGTCCACCGTCGGCAAGCTTAACCAAGAGTTTTTCCGTGCCGTCGCCACTTTGTTGGTGATCGGTCGTTGCGGTAAAGACCGAAAAATGGTTCGAAAGCTCTTCACGCAGGCCCTTGGGTAGGCTTGTCATCTCAGCAAAATCCGCAGCTCGCTTGAGAAAGATCCACTCGAAAACCTGTTTCGCGCGGTAGGTAGGATAGCCACGAGCAGCAAGCCAAGCAGCAAGTTGAGCGGGTGTTTGTTCGAGTATTGGCGTTTTGTTTGTAGTCATAATGGATGAACAAAGTTTAACCTGTAACTCGGAATTCGTCTCTTCTTTTGGTTTCGTTCAGCAAAATGTCACAAAATTGCGAGTTGATAGCCAATTGATAACCCGCTTTTATTTCGCTAATTATTTGCCCGAAAATCCATCTCGACTTCCAGGAGGTTGATCGTCTATAAAAATTATTGAGGCGTTTTCACACTCGCGTTATGGAGGAGCGACATATGCAAAGTAACATCAATTTTTTCGGTTGGATCCGCGAAGGCGTGAAGCAATCCGTGCTACTAGGAGTCAGCGATGCCATTGAAACCATTGGCACGCCAGATGATCCACAGACTATCCACCCTCAGGTAGCTGCACTTATGAGCAGCAACGGAAAAGCTGGCCACGGATTGGGCGGCCCATCGCATTCCCCGAGGATTCAATCCGAAGGCGGAAGCCAATCGACGCAAAAACGTCGGCTTGGTCGTTCGCTAAAAGATATCGAAACACCTTCATAAGAATTAGCGATCGCGTTCAATCCTGGGTGAAAATTACTTACATTCCTCCAAGCCGGTATGCGGATTTTGCTATCGAGTTTGGATGCTTTTGAGGGACTGTCGGATACGCAAAATCGAAACGGCAATCATGGTCATACCCGCTTGGACTTGCCGGGATTTACTGGATTTAGTTGTCGCCTGAGCTCAATTATCGCTCGGATTCCTCGGCAATCCAGGAAGCCCTACGACAGACTGCATCATAAAATTGCCAACGCGACGCATCGCTTTTTGCCACATATCGAAATCG
>JANODQ010000747.1:0-2586 GCA_031412775.1 Pirellulaceae bacterium
ACTTACGGCACTGTCAACATGGAGTATCCGCTCGGCAAGTCAACGACCGGGATGCAATTCCTCGGATGCGTCATGGGGGATTATTCCAAGACGGCAATCAACACCGGCATTTTCACCGGGAAAGTCATCGGTGTCTGCAGCATGATGTACGGCTTTGTGACCGGAAATGTGCCCAGTTTTGTGAACTACGCGCGGCTCTTTGGCCAAGTCGCACCATTACCCGCAGAAGTAATGGTCGCTACTCAACAACGTATGTTTTCTCGACGAAATGTCGCTCAACGTCCGTGTGATATCCAGCTCATTCACGATATGTACCGCATCACGCAATTCGAGCGTCAGAACGTAGCAGATTTGACATAGTACACGGGATCGTACTTTGGTGCACATAACCCCAACGCTATGGATCTCGGTAAACAGCTATGGATCTCGGTAAACATCCGGGCGTTGCGGAGCAAAGTTCTCCGCGTACCAATTCATCCATGCGTCTTTGTCGTACTCAAAGCCGGACTCTTTGGTAATTGTTTGAAGAGCTCCCAGGACCTCTTGGTTGGGCAATCGCACCTCGACCGGCTTCTGATTACCACTTGGAGCAAAATTAACGGCTCCATCCGAGGTTTGTGTCGCCTGAGTTCCTGGCTGTGGCGGAGGAATGATAAGGTGTCTTGTCACTAAACAATCGATCAATTTTGGAATGCACCTTTCATCACCCAATGTGGAAAGTGCTCGTGCGGCGCGATTGATCGCATTCTGGCTATCTTTAGCCGGGTCTCTATTGGTTAGCCGACCCATAAGGCTACTGATAGCCAACTCTGTACCGTACTGGCTAAGCAATTCAACGCATGCATCAGCTACTCGAGTATCTGGATCGGAGATTGTCGCGTCGACTAGCATTTGCGTTGAAGCTGCAGTTTTAATTCGACCAGCAATTTCAATGATCGCCATTCGAAAATCGGAGTTTGAGTTTTTCCGATCCGCAACCATCAGTTCGCGAATTTTGGGAATGGCCATTGGATCGCTCAAGTCACGCAAGTATTGCCTCGCGACGGAAGCCTTTTTATTATCTGCTTTGATATCACGGATCGCTTGTTCGATACGACGATTCAACTCGGACATCTGAGTCTTGGATGCAAGTTCCAGTTCTTCCGCCAAGATGTCTTGAGGAAATCGCCAACGTCCCCCTTTGCTTTGCATCCCCTTGCGTTTCCAGTAGGTTTCCTTGCGAATCCAACCGCTGGTCGTTTGAGTGTAACCCATCGCCGCCCAAGCAGACTTGTCATCCGGATCCAACTCCACAACGCGATCACGATGCGAGTCTGCAACAAGCATTAGTCCTTGCTTGACAGACCAGTCCACAATCTTACGATGCGCATCCACCGAATCGCTGACCTTGCCAACATTTTCAATGTAAGACTTCGTGGATGGAATCGGCGACAGAACGGACTTTACCGATCCGCGTGGGATCTCCAACTCGATCCCGTCCGCGTGGCGTAACTTCCAAACCGTAGCCGCCTTATCTTCCGCATTCAACCACTCCGCTGTGATCACGGATCCATTATTCAGCGTGAACACTTCTGCTTGCGTGCGTGTACCTAGACCAACAACGCATATTCCGACCCAAAGCAGCCGTATAGATTTCTTGGTTAGATTTGATGGATAACGCAGCTTGGTTTTCATATGGATCGTCTTTTTCAATACGGATCGCCCGAGAGGCAAATGGGCATGCGCGAAGCTTCCCTGATTGTAGCTTCGCAAAGCGTTCACGGCCAATCGAAGGATTTATTGCGTCTCAAAAATTGCAGCGGCAAAATCCAAGGACATTCAACAAGTCCGCCTACTCTGAGGGGATGAAACCTGAGCCGATGGCGTTAGCCACGGGTGCCGCACGGCGATTGAAGGTTTGAATTGTTGGAAGATTTACCGGGGGGAACCCGGAGCTAGCGATCACGGCTCAGGAAAAATGACCTTTTGATCAGCCCCCCACCCTGCTCTTTCATCTTGCCTTGAGCAAAAAGCGTGGCTGCTTGACGACCGGAAAAATCGATACAAGTGCTAGAAAGATTTCCGAAAAGAAGTTGGATTTGTTTCTCGCGACACGCTCGTCAGCCTTTCTGGCGGCATCATTCAAACAGCTGTGGTGGAACTCCTTATAAGGATCGAATCGTTTTTTGGTCCTTAACTCGAATCCACTTGATGTTGTTACCTGAATCAAAGCAACGATGAGCACGAATTTATCGAATCCGATAGTCAAACGCTTTCTGCACAATTTGGTGCTTTGGGCCCCGCTATGGCTTGGATCGGCCTTTGTTTTTGGATTGCTGGGAGCAACATACGCTTTTGTATTCAAGGAAGATTCCTGGCTAGCTAGTCAGGCCTTCATCGTTCGTGATGAGGCCAACGGTGCAGTGATGCGACTGGGTCGCTTTGAATCGCAATCGCAGATGAAAGCGTCTCAAGAAACTATTTTAGAGATGTCCAAAAACCATCAGGTTGTACGCGAAGCATTAGAAAAACTAGGACCGGAAACAGCTGCTTTTTCTTGGTTCGGCAGCTCGAATTTCCCTTCAAACTCGACGGTCGCAAGCTATG
>JANODQ010000748.1:0-6155 GCA_031412775.1 Pirellulaceae bacterium
AATGATCACCCTGCATGATAAATGAAGGAGTTTTTCGCCCCCTTTAGGTGGAAACATTGCTGGCGCGAGCCATGATGAATGAGAGGGTGAGAAAAATAGATGCATACAGATTTCCTATTCCCTGGTTATACTCCGAAAATCCATTCGTCAAGGTCGCATTTCATTCCCCACGCACTCCGAACGCGGGCGATCCATGGTAAAGCAGTCTTCCACCGCTGAAATAATTTTTTCGCTCGACCAAGCGAATGCGATGCTACCGTTGTTGCGATTGATCGTTGCAGACATAAGTCTTGCACACCGCGAGCTTTCCGAACGACGACACCAACTTCACCGTCTGGTTCGTCGCCGTGAAGATTCCAAGGCACAACTCTACAACGACGAAGTAGAAGACACGCGAAATGATCTTCGCAACGAGACCCGGCAGCTTGACGAATACATCACCGAGCTGGAAGGTTTGGGAGTCGTGCTGAGGTCTGCCTACGATGGAATTGTTGATTTTCCGACTGTTATTCGCGACGAAGCTGCGTTTTATATTTGGAAAATGGGCGAGATGGACGTCGGATTCTGGCGTTGGCCCAGCGAAACCTTCTCGCAACGCCGACCGCTCCCCAAAGAACGCGTTTAGGGTCAACGAAAAGAACTCTCAGGCGGGCATTAACTTCCAAGTTTCCAAAGTGGCGTAGGCTTCCAGCCTTGTGAGAGTGAATTCAAAAACTCGAAGCCTATGCCACTTTGGCGAACTGAGATCCGCCGATCGCCTTAACGCCGATTCTGACGTTTCATCCAGCTCTGGAATGACCAAAAATCCACGAAACCGAAGCGGCACTCATTTGAATGGGCGTTTTTCGAATTATCATTGAAAATGGGTCGAGTTCCATTCGAGTCCGCCAGGTGCTTTTTCATGCTCGTAAAACATTTTGTTTCGCTAGTCGTCGGCTGTGTTTTCCTTCTTTCGTTTGCTCTCTGCTCGTCGACCAAAGCGGGAGTAATTGTCGAATTCAATACCAACGTTGGCAACTTTCAGGTTGAATTATTCAGTCTGCAAAAGCCAGCATCCGTGGCTAATTTTTTGACGTATGTCGACTCGGGTACCTACAGCAACTCGATTGTTCACCGCAGCGTTCAAAACACACAGTTCACCCCGTTCGGGATTATCCAAGGCGGAGGATTTGATACGACAGGAAACACTCTTCCAACTCTGCCGCCAATCGCTGACGAAGTTGGCATTTTCAGTAACCTCCGAGGAACCCTCGCCTATGCTAACGCTGGCCCGAATACGGCGACGCGGCAGTGGTACATCAACGTGACAGACAACGTAGTCTTCGACACGAATTACACCGTCTTTGGTCAAGTTTTGGGAAGCGGTATGACCGTCGTGGATCAGATCAACGCTTTTACCCGAGTGAACGCCAACGGTGTCAATAATCCGAATGGGCCGTTTGGTAATCTACCGGTCATCAACGCCAGTTTGCCTGGCAATTTAATCGTGGAGCCCAGCAATTTAGTGGTGGTCAATTCGATCACCGCTGTTCCCGAGCCAGGTGTGACCATGCTCTTGTTGTCCACCGCCTTGCCAGTCGCACTGTGGCGGTATCGTCGGCGTCGTTGAAACTTGTTGGATTGACTATCCCCCCTTTCCGAGCCGGGAATCTACTTTAAAACTCTACATCTTCTGATTTTCCTGTCCCAGCTATTTTGTGGAGTTGCTGCTAGCCATGGCCGAACTGACTGTCCGAAAAGATCCTTGCGAACTTGATTTCCTAGCATTGGGGGCTTTGGTTCATCGTCTCGATCCAGGGATTATCCCCTTTCGCAAAGCTAAAAGCTTCGACATTCACGTCTCTGGAGGCGAGTACAACGTCGCGGCTAATCTGGCTGACTGCTTTGGACTAAAGACCGGTGTAGCAACCGCGATGGTGAACTATGGTATTGGCGAAATGGTTCAGGGCCGAGTTCGTGAAATGGGTGTAAAGCCCTTCTATAAGCACTTCGAGCATGATGGCGTTCGTGGACCGAACATCGCAACGGTTTACAGCGACCGTGGCCTGGGAGTTCGTCCTCCAGTTGTTTTTTACAACCGAGCGAACGAGGCTGGTGGATTGCTCAAGCCGGGTGATTTCGATTGGGCCAAAATCTTCGCAGCAGGCGCACGCTGGTTCCACTCGGGCGGCATCTTTGCGGCTCTCTCGTCGACGACCTCTGAACTAATCGTGGAAGGAATGAAAGCGGCCAAGGCATCCGGAGCGGTGACTTCGTTCGATTTGAACTATCGAGCCAAACTTTGGTCGACCATCGGCGGTGAAGCCAAGGGCCAAGAGATGATCAGCAAGATCGTACAGAACGTGGATATGCTTGTAGGCAACGAAGAAGACCTTCAAAAAGGACTGGGAATCCAAGGCCAGGATGTCGAATCCAAGTCGAAACTGGATCCAAACTCATTCTTCGACATGATCGAACGAGCGGTTAAAAAATTCCCGAACGTCAAGATGGTTGCAACCACGCTCCGTGAAGTCCACTCCACCAATCGTCACGAATGGGCGGCCGTTTTGTGGTACGACGGCAAGCGTTATGTTAGCCCGACTTGTTCGCTCGACGTTGTCGACCGAATCGGTGGCGGTGACGGTTTTGCTGCTGGTTTGATCTATGGAATGTTGAGCGGAAAAACGCCGGATGAAGCCCTTCGAATGGGTTGGGCACACGGCGCGTTGCTAACAACTTTCCCTGGCGATACGACGATGGCCAAACTGCCGGAAGTCGAAGCTCTTGCCAAGGGCGGCTCGGCTCGCGTCCAGCGTTAATCCTAGCTTCGAGGTATTCGTGCTCACACGCCGACAGCAATCTCGTGCATCGATACAAAGATGATTGTGTCGGTACATGCTGGCGGCGGTTCTTCTTCGGGGAATTCTCTGTTGATCGAGCGGCTAAAATCAGAAGCATCTTAAGATAAGGCTACCGTATCGTCCGTTTGTTCCTTCAGGATAATTGTCCCAATTTACTAGTACCAAAACACGACGGGTATCTTGCCCAACTTCGCAGCGACTTTCTAATCCAATCATGCCTTGGAACTAAGCGTACTGATGTTTTAATTAATTCGGCCAAGAGTTGCGATGCATTCTTTCAACGGGTTTACTTGGCTGTTGGTATGATCGAGGTCGAATGCGAACCAACGCATCAGTTTTGGGCATACATTTTGCGACCTCGTGGATGGCATCGATCCAAACCTGGGTATGAACTCCTTCAAATGAGAAAAAGCATCGCATGAAAAGGTCCCACCACAACATCTTGGATACCAACACCGTCGACACACATCAAAAAGCACTTAACGTAAATCTAGATCCGCGACGATACGGAACCTTTGCCGAAATTGGTGCTGGGCAGGAAGTCGTTCGTTGGTTTTTTCGCGTCGGCGGCGGCGCTGGGACGATCGCCAAAAGCATCTCGGCTTATGACATGAAAGTCAGCGATGCTATTTACGGTCGAGCATCTCGATACGTCTGTCGTGAACGCCTGCAAGCGATGCTCGACTATGAACACACATTAAACTTGGATCGACTCAAGGATGTTCGTGGTGACACGTGTGCTTTTTTCGCTTTCGCCGATACGGTCTCCGCGAGAAACTTTAAAGGAACCAACGAGTGCCACGGGTGGATGGGGATCAAGTTTCAAGCCTATCCTCGCGATGAAGATAGCCAAATCATCATTCACGTCCGGATGCTTGATAACGAAGCGGCTCTCCAGCAGGAAGCTCTCGGGATCGTCGGTGTCAATTTGGTTTATGGCGCATTCGCGCTCAATCACGAACCAGAGATGCTAGTGAACTCGCTTTTAGACGGATTGTCGACCTCTCGCATTGAAATCGACATGATCGAGTTCTCAGGAATCGCCTTTCGACACGTCGATAATCGATTGATGAGCCTCAAGCTTGTCGAGCTCGGGCTTACCGGTGCTGCCATGTTCTCTGCGACCGGCGAAGTCATTCAACCTTCCGAATTTTTCTATCGGAAGGCCATCCTCGTCGAACGAGGCAGCTTTCGACCGGTTTGCAACGTCAACGTGGATATGCTGAAGTGTGCGCACGAAAAGTTTTCGCAGCTCCCGAACGTTCGCGGAAAAGAAATCGTCCCGATCATGGAGATCACAATGCGGAACCTCAAGGCCGGTGGCGAAATCGATTTGCGAGATTTCCTCGCTCGAGCCGATGTGATGGCCGCTTGTGGGACGACGGTATTGATTTCAGATTACTTCGAGTACTACCGGCTTGCGGCCTATCTCTCGCGATACACAAAGGAAAGTATCGCAATCACGATGGGTGCAGGGAGCTTGCAAGACTTGTTCGACGAGAAGTATTACACACAGCTCGACGGCGGTGTCCTGGAATCGTTTGGTAGGCTTTTCAAAAATGATTTGAAGATCTACTGCTATCCACTTGAGAATCATTCAACTGGGGAATTGATGACCTGCAACAACCTAGTATTCGCTCCAGAACTCCAAAAGCTCTACGGCTATCTCATGGATCGCGGCGGGATCAATGCACTCGATAATTACGATCCAAGCTGTTTGAAAGTCTTCTCACGCGATGTGCTTGACCGAATCAAGAAGGGCGATTCAACTTGGGAGCAAATGGTCCCTCCCCAAGTCGCTGAAGTCATCAAGTCGAAAAATTATTTCGGCTATGAAGCAGCTACCTAGCTCCCGATTCCTCTTACATGCCAAAGATTTACATCGACAACATCGAAGACGCTCGACTGGAAGCCTACAGAAATCTTCGCACTCGAAATCTTACTCAATTCAGCGCGAAGTTTGTTGTTGAAAGCAAGCTCCTAACGCAACGACTTTTGCAAAGCGACTACGAAGTCGAATCGGTTCTCATCGACGACATTGCGTTGCCAGACTCAGAAGATTGGCTTGCCGAGGAGTTGACCACTTACGTTGTCCCACGCAGTTCGATGAGCGATCTCTTGGGATTCAACTTTCATCGCGGTGTCTTGAGTTGCGGAAAGAGAAAACGCCGGCTAAATGCGACAGATGTTCTAACGTCAATTCCTTTGCCGATGGCACTAGCCACGGGTGCCGCAGAACAGTCAGTAGCGACCTGTGTAGACTCAAAATCAATCGATCACAACGCGAGCAGAGTTGAGGTCTCGGCGGCTCGCTCCGCGAACGCCCCGCAGCCCCGTCGCAAAGATCCTTGGACCGGCGTCTACGTCGTGGGTGTACAAGACCCAGAAAACATGGGGCAAATTGCAAGGAACTGCTCCGCTCTTGGCGTTCGCGATCTGATCATTGGCCCCGAGTGTGTGGACCCTTTTGCCAGACGCGTTCTGCGAGTTTCGATGGGTTGCATGTTTAATTTGCGGATCTCCTACGCGTCCGATCCCATCTCGTTTCTCTCTTGGGCGGCCGATAAAGGGATTCGAAGCCTTGCCACCAGCCTTTCCAACGATTCAAAACCTTTGGAGCAGTACCGACGCGCCGAAGCAACGCTCATCGTCATGGGAAATGAAGCTAACGGTCTGCCAGATCCGGTCCAAAAAGCGGCTTCGGATCGAATAAAAATCGACATGCTTCTCGGAACCGACTCGCTCAACGTAAGCGTCGCTTCTGGAATCATCCTCCACTACCTCGCGCGACTGGCAGATTGCTCCTGAATCGCGAAGTGCGTCTGAATCATGAAGCACTCTCAACAATCTGCCCAGCCAGTAGACCAGCCAACCCGCATCGATTTTCGCCCCAACAAGGCTTGCCAAAGAGCCCGTCTTTGTTGTCTTCGTACCCGTAATTGCCTTCGTAGCTCAGTTGGTAGAGCAGGTGACATTTAATTGATAATCACCATCTTTCAAGGCTTGTAAAACCGCAATTTCCCCTGAGATTACGATACTTTTCCGATTTTCTAAGCCACCGTTAAAAGTCGAAAAACGACTGTTCGGCGACAATTAGAATTCCTCTTCGCGTTACCGTTTGCCTAAAATGCTCGATGATGACCTTTACCTTTTGAGCGATGTTGTGATCGTGAAGACGAACCCATTGGCCAAGTCGTACCTTTGCTTTTCTGGAATCGACTTCGTAGTCTGGTTTTGCGACCTTTTGGGATAGGTTGTATGCCACCTTGTAACTGGTGTAGTTCTTCAGGACGTCGAGGATGTAGCCCTCTTCGA
>JANODQ010000749.1:0-9522 GCA_031412775.1 Pirellulaceae bacterium
GTCGCATGGTTAGTTGGGTGTACGCAAACCAAATTCATTTGAGCTAAATAGGCTGGAGCTTAGTAAGTTAACACGCTGTGCATTGGATACTGCGAGAGACGCTGTCGTCCTGCGAGCCCGATCAATTCGATAAAAAACGCACATCCGGCAACCGTTGCACCGCAGCTTTCAACTAACTTGCAGCAAGCTTCCACTGTACCACCGGTTGCCAAAAGGTCATCGATTATCAGGACGTTTTGGCCCTTCGAGACAGCATCTTTATGAATCTCGAGCGTGTCCTTACCATACTCGAGATCGTAAGAAAACGAATGACGCTCGTAAGGAAGTTTCCCAGGCTTTCGAACGGGGATGAACGCTGCATCCAATTCTAGAGCGAGCGGAGCAGCGAAGATGAACCCGCGGGCTTCGGCGGCCACGAGTGCATCGATGTTCTGACCCCGAAACGGATCGGCCATCCGCATAATGGTTTCGCGGAAGGCAATCGAATTGGCTAAAAGCGGAGTAATGTCACGGAAAAGAATTCCTGTCTTTGGAAAATCAGGAATCGCGCGAATGTAGCTATCGAGGTCGAGGTCTTTGAGTCGTGTCATGGAATGCTCTGTAGCGGTCGTAACGGAGTTTACTCGGGAACAATAAGCTTAGACCGTAAGATTGCCCTGCGGTAGGCCGGGGATTCCATGACAAACGGACTTGTCGCAATCATTCGGCAGCCGAACTAGACCGGCCAAACGGGCAATTGCGAGCCAAAAAACCTTCAAAATCCATACAAACCCCACCTAGTTCCTCAGATTTCCGCTCACGAGTCGTCCACCGCCATTTTCAAGACCTACAGTTCAATAGCTCTTTTCGGAAAGGGCATGTTGTAACGTTCGGTCCGTCCACTTTTTTGCTCACGAATTATGTCTGCTCCCAAGAAAAAAGATGAACATGCCGCTGCTCCCGGCGGAAAAGAGGCTTCCAAAGATTCCGCAGCCGCTCCTTCCGGTGGCGGCTTGATGGGCAAGCTAATGATCGGTGCTTTCGTAAGTGCTGTCATTATTGTCGAAACGATGGTCTTTTTTTTCCTCGTTCCGTCCGGCAAGGACGTTGCGGCTCTCGCCGAATCCAGACTGATTGAAGCGGCAGAAGCGAAAGGGCTAGCAAAAAGCGAGTCCAAGGAAGAGGAACTCAAGATTGTCGAGTTCGAGCTCGGTGCCTTCGGCCCCTCATTTATTCCCGTCGGCAGCGACGTTCTGCATCGCGTCGAATTCCGACTCTTCGGAACTTTGCATGCGAAGGACGAAGCCAAAATGAAAGCCATCTTCGAAGAACGCCACGGTCGTTTTCGGCATCGATTGAATCTAGAAATTCGCAACGCGACAATCGAGGAACTCCAAGAAAATCAACTGGGCTTGATTCAACGACGGATATTAGCGACAAGTAACGAACTGTTAGGTGAGGCAATCCTGCTAAGCGTGGGGTTCCAGGATTACCAAGTTCTGGACGAATAAAAAGCCAATCCCAACGGGCACCGCTGACATCGATCGCAGGTTCAGCAAAATTTATAAGTAAAAGTCTCGCGAGCAAGGAAGCTCTTTCGAATGGCTGATAACCCGACGAATGCGACTTCGAGCGCACCCGGCAACGCAACAAGTTCCGAATCGCCAACCGCGCGAGCCGCAGGTGACGCAGAACGCCTACTTAACGAGGCCGAGGCTGCTTTAGCAGACGCCGAGCAATCTCTTCGCGGACCGGCCGCTCAAAAGTATCATCTCCATGACCTAGTCGGCGATGGCGGTCCCCCTGAAAAAGTTTCGATGGAGCTACTCCGCGATGTCAATTTAGACATCAAAATCGAACTCGGCCGAACGCGGATGAACTTGGATGAAATCCTGCAACTCCGACGCGGCTCCGTAGTAACACTCGACAAACTGGCGGGCGATCCGGTAGACGTCTACGTTAATGGTCGCTTGGTTGCTCGTGGTGAAGTGCTTGTTTTGAACGATAACTTTTGCGTTCGAGTCGCCGAACTGATTGGCAGTGATAATGGCCAATCCAAATAAACGCTCGGTAACTGCCCTCCCACTGCTGCTTACCGTGTCAGTTTTGTCTGTCACGCTTTTGTCTCTCACGGCGAATGGTCAACAAACGATTCTCACCAACAGTGCGGAATCATCTGCCGAACCATCCGCTGCATCAGCTAACGCTTTCCAAGCGCCACCCAATTTTGAAAAGCGACCGCAACGTGTTTCCACTCGCGCTGCTGCCCCTGTCGCATTCAGCAACAATGCTGAAGAAGAATGGCTACCGGCAAACCAACGCAACCCCGCAGCCGCAACCGCTGTGCCATCCAATGAATTTCACGTAAATCAACTATCACGAAACTCTCCGGTTCAACAAGCATCATTCACAACACCGAACGTTCGCAGCAATAGCGACACTCCCAATATCGGACACACATCGACGAGCAACGTACGGCCTGGTCCAATCTCTGCTCAAACGACTCAACCAATCACCAATAGTTCAATGGAAGCCAACGCGAACCAATCTGAAAAATCGCGTTCCCACATTCCTCTTAAGCCACCCAGTAAGGACGTCCAAGATCTTGCGCCGTCGCGGTCTAGCAGCAGTTGGACATCAATCATCTCGATGGTTTTTAGCTTGATTCTTGTAATCGGAATCTTCTTGGGACTATCGTGGATCTTTCGCAAAACATCACCTTCTGCCGGCTCTATGCTGCCCAAAGAAGTAGTCGAGATTATCGGTCGAACGCCGATGGCAAATCGACAGCAACTCTATGTCATTCGTTTCGGACGAAAGCTTGTTTTGGTTAGTCAGCAAGTTGGTCAGACAGAGGTTCTTTCAGAGATAGACGACCGAACCGAAGTCGATCATTTATTGGGCTTATGTGAACAGACCAACTCGCGAAACATTTCTACCTCCTTTCGAAATGTGCTCCAGCAGGTTGCAACCAGTACCGAATCGAAATGGTCACTCCGACAACGACGCAGTACGCCACGAACCTCATCGTTGGATACGCTTTCATGACACAACCAACACAACGCCTATACCCAAAGACCGGCCCTTTGGCCCCTGAGCCGATGGCGCTAACCACGGGTGTCAACTTTGCAATTGATAGAAAAATCACACCCGAGGCTAGCGCCTACGGCTTAATAGCATTTTCGCAGCGTCACGCAATGATTGTTTTGCGGATGATGCTAGCGATGATCGCATTCTCGTTTTTAAGTAGTCGCTCCATTGTTATTGCACAATCCAACGATCGACTTCCATCCTCGATCGGGGCTTCGATCGACTCGGCAACCGGGATTCCGTTGTTTGATTCTGCCGAACGCGTACTTCGAGCGAATGAAAAAGCAAATGATGAGAAAGACGTTGCTCTAAACGCGGACTCGCTAACTGGACCCGCTCAATGGGTAAGCCCCAAGGGCTTGAGTGGTTCGCTTCAGATCTTGCTGTTGCTGACAGTGTTGAGTCTTGCCCCAGCGATCTTGCTGATGACAACCTGTTACATTCGCATCATCGTGGTCTTAGGATTGCTTCGTCAGGCCCTGGGTGCGGCTCAGCTTCCGCCAAGCCAAGTCATCACATCGATCGCCTTGTTTGTGACGCTTTTTGTAATGGCTCCCGTGTGGAGTCGCGTCTACGACGAAGCGATCAAACCTTACACGGATGGAACAAGCAATATGACGGCCGAGCAAGCTTTTGAGAAAGGCATCGCTCCTGTTCGACAATTCATGTCTCGCCAAATCGAGATGGCCGGCAACGAAGACGACGTTCATATGTTCTATCAGCGCAACAGCCCAGGTAGTCCTGCTCCGAAAAGCTTTGATGATGTGCCCCTGAAAGTTCTACTTCCGGCTTACATGCTCAGCGAATTAAAGACGGCTTTTATGATGGGCTTTATCATCTACTTGCCATTCTTGATCTTGGACATCGTCATCGCGTCAGTCACCATATCGATGGGGATGATGATGTTACCGCCAGCCATGATTTCAATGCCCTTTAAGCTGCTTCTGTTCGTTCTGGTAGACGGCTGGCACTTGGTGGTCCAAATGCTGCTAGATAGTTTTGGCACGTACGCAGCCTAATGCGTGCGTCAAGAAAAGCTGAGCCGTGAGCGCTAGCTCCGGGTTCCCCCCGCTAAACTTCTCCACAACACAAATCATCTATCTTGATCCATCAATCGCCGCGCGGTACCCGTGGCTAGCGCCATCGGCTCAGTGATTATTAGGCCAAAATCGTTTAGCGCATCGATGTGTTATAAAGCCAGATGACCAACTAATGTCGGCAGCTGAATAATTACTTCCACTTGTCTTTCGGTGGGATGTAGTCGTTGATCGCTACGAGGTCTTCACCAGCAACAGTTGCAGCGAAGCGTAATCCCAGCTTATGAATTTCATCAGCGGCTTGTGTTAGTGGTCCATGATTGTTGAGCTTAAGCTGGATCGATGCAAAGACTTCGAGAATTTCTGCCAAGATTGGTTGGTTCAGCTTGGTTTGAGCCGATTTGAGTCGTGCGGCGGCGCGTGCGGTGCGTTTCGCGCTGGTGATTCCAAAGTTCGCTTTTTCGGTTGCAGAGGCGGTCGCTCGCATGCTGTATTCGAGGTCCGCAATCATCCCAGCGATGAACATGACTCGCAATCGCTCGGGGGTGTTTTCTGCATTGTGCTTTCCGTCGGTTCTTACAAAGTTATGACGCACTAGCCCTTGAGACCAGCTAACGATTTCAAAGTCCAAGCTTCCGGCGTTATGCCCACCAACGTTGACCAAATTTTCGTCAGGGACCGTGTGGCAGCGATAGCAAGATTGCGCAACGAGATAAAGGTTTACCGGATTTCGCATACCGCCCTTGATACTTTGAGACAGCCGCGAACGTCGATGCTCTTTGCTCTCGGACTGTCTTGTAACGCCGGGTCCACCGTAATCGTTATGTACAGTGAGCCAGTCTTTAGCCGGCCCGTGACACGATTCACATGAGACCCCCGAAATTGCTTCTACAGCATGTGACAGGTCGTTGCTGATCGCTGATCCGTTAGTTGAAACAGGCAGCCCGCCGACTTGCTTCATCGTGTAATGACACTGGACGCAATTCGAATCGGTTTTGAAGGAGCTAATCCCCAGTTTGGATGCAATTTGCTGGGCTTCTTTTTTTCGATGAAGCGTTAAAAATGTATCGTGATGGGGAGTTGCTTTCCATGTTTGAATTTCTGGCGAGTGGCACTTTTCACACGATTCCACCCCGAGGACCCCACTCGGATCGACATGGAGATCCCAATTCACATTACGAGGATCATCTTGACTCTCTTGTGCCGAGATCGCCCCCAGCGTGAACATCGAGAATCCAAGGACGCTGCAGATGAAAATAGAATTGAATAGTGGTGAAATTTTCATGATAAGTAAACTCTAGGTCACGCTTGAATAACAAGATTAGACGTTGGTAAGCAAACGCATGGAAGTATTTCATCGGCCGCAAGCGACGAGGCTGGAGGATACTTGTAGTTCACCGTTCCTTGTAAAAGCTTGACCGTACAGGAACCACAGTTTCCCATCCGACATCCGGAAGGAATGTCGACATCGTTTGCTTTTGCGTGCGCTAAAAGGTCCGACTGTGAACCATCGAATGTGGTTTCAAGCTGACTTGTTTCAAACTTAACGCAGAAAGCCGCTTTCGTTTTTTCAACACTCCGGCCGTTTGCGTTGACGAAACTGGGAGCATCTTTTCCTTTAGCTGAACTCTCCTCCACAGCATGCCCACCAAAACTTTCGTAGTGGACGCTTGACGCATCAACACCTTCAGCAAGGAACCCCTGCTTCATCGACTCCATCCACGCTACTGGACCGCACATCAAGACGGTTACATCTGTCGTTTGTACTGCCTCGAGGATCGATCGCGGATTGAGTTTACCACCGATAACGTGCAACGATTTGTTATGGCAATGAGGGATTTTCTGAGGAAGTCGTTTATCCGCGGAGCACGCAATGACGCCTTGAATAGCCGAGGACGCTTCGATTCGGTTCACGAGCTCGGTAAGCAGTGGTGCATGATCAAAGTCGGAGACTTGATAGAACAGCCACTTCCGTCTTGAGCGGTTAAACTGCAATTCGTGATAAACCATGCTGGCGATGGGGGTGATTCCAACGCCTGCCGCGACAAGTAGTAAGGGTTTGGTGTCACTGGCAAGATCAAGCGTGAATTGACCTTGAGGCCCCGTGACGAAAAAACGATCGCCGACCCGAGCCTGCGTGTGAAGCCAGTTGCTGACCGATGCGTCTTTGGTTTTCGTGTACGATCGCCCCGTTTTGCCCTTCGTTGAAGCTGCCGTGGCATCTTTGACGGTGATTCGCCAAGTCGGATCGCCAGGCTCTCCAGAGAGGGAGTAGCATCGACGCGTAGTTGCTTGGGAGCTTGTTGCTGGGCGTTGAAAAACGATGTGTTGGCCAGGTTTGAAACTGGGCAAGGCTCCACAGCCGGGACGATCGGATTTCAGACGAGTAGGGGCCTGTTCGGATTCCTTGCCTAAACAAGCTGTCAGATAAATGGAGATCGTGTCAGAGGATTCTCGTACAATTTTAGAAATTTCAACAAGTCTCGAAGCAGCACCCTCACTACGTCTCATCTTTGCAAAAGTGTTTCGTGAATTGCGAGAGATCTGATGGAGTGTTGCGGGGTCGTCGAATGGCTCCTGAGGCATCACGCCTGAATTATTTCTCCCCAAGATCTGTCGAAAGCGCAGCGGTACGAGAGCCGAAATTCCCAAAGGAACCGCGACCACCGCGAGAGCGCAAATGCAGATGAGGAGGCTTACTTCCAACATGTCTTTCGAATCGTGTCAGACTTTCAGACGAGACGCAGCTTGGTAAGGTTTTTCCCAAGCTTCGGTGATAAGGCCCACAAATTTAGGTCACGTTTGGCAAGAGCGACGTCGAAAAAAGCGGAATCACCCCAAAGTCAGCCCTCAAGACCGTTGCAGGTGGACTCTTTAGCGGTTACTTTTGGGAGTTTAATTGGGTCCTAGCGATTCAAGGTGGTTTCCATTCCCCATTTACCGAAGCACTGCGGCTCTATGTCGGGACAGACTGAAGAACCCTATCGCGCGATCTCGTCTGATGACAAATTGGTAATGTGCCAGGAACGGATCGGTTACAAGTTCAAGGATCTGGATCTGTTGCTATCCGCTTTGACGCACGCCTCCGGAGCGGCCAAACGAGTTGAATCTAATGAGCGGCTCGAGTTTCTCGGCGATTCGATTCTCGGGCTGATTGTTTGCGAGCAACTGTTTCGCCTATACCCAAATTACCTGGAAGGCGAGCTGACGAAGATAAAATCAATCGTTGTCTCCCGTCGTGTCTGCGCCAAAGTTTCACGAACCTTGGGTCTCGAAGAATGTCTCATCGTCGGCAAAGGAATGGCAGGAACCAGCGTACCGCGCTCTCTGCTCAGCGACGTCTTTGAATCGATTGTCGCGGCCGTGTATCTCGACGGAGACATTGGAGCAGTCCGAGAATTCATCCTACGAACACTTCATACCGAGATTTACGCGGCAGCAAATGGTTACACGGGCGGTAACTACAAATCACTGCTGCAACACCTGATTCAACGCGAGATGGGAATTTCACCCACCTATATCATGGTCTCTCAAGAGGGCCCGGATCACAGCAAAACTTTTGAGATGGCAGCAACCGTCAACGGTAGACGATTCGCTTCTGCATGGGGACGTAATAAAAAAGATGCCGAGCAACGCGCAGCCGGCAATGCTCTGGCCGAGCTTCGTGGTGAGCCGCCTCCCTATGTCGCAGCGTTATAACTAAGTTCAATTTTCGACGTGATAATTTGTATCGCTGAAGTTACGTTTGACCGGCTCCATATTACTTCACAGCCCTTCAAGTTCTCGCCGTTCCTTTTGATTCGTAGTAATCGCTTTCGCAATTTTCAGTTTTCTATACATTCCAATACAAATCTTCCTTCAAATTTTCCCTTTGTACTCAAGCCGTCCTTAATTTCATGATGCGTTACTATTTTTCACGCTTCTGTACCTTTAAATTAGCAGGTCAATTAGCGTGGGTCTCTTTCATGCTGCTTGGCTCCATTTCGATGGTCCAGTTTGCGGCTGGGCAAGAGGCAGCAGCGAACGTCGCACCAGATAAGGTCGCCGAGTCTTCCAAAACGAGTAGCGAACCAACAACCTTTACGGAGCTACTTCGAAGCCGCGACGCGGAAGATCTTCAACAGCAGCAGCAGGCTCAAAGCTCAGCCGTCTTTCGCGCCAAGCATTACGGTGTTCTTCCTGAAGGGACCGATCCAGTACTCGCTCAAGATTACAACTCCGCATTTCAAATGTTCCGCGACTCTTTGGCACTCGTTCGCGAGCTCTATCTTCGTCATCAAGTCGCTTGGGATTTGTCGGGTGATACTGAACGATTGCGAAAATTCTCACAGGCTTCGTCCGATTCCCATCAGGCTCTCAAAGCTTGGTCCGAACAGATGGCAAAAGTCTATGCAACAGACCCAGCCAAGTTTGGTGGCCTCGGAAACTTAATGGAAGAGATGGTGCTTAAAGAGTCTGCGGCAGACCGATTCGAAGCAATAGCTCCCCTTGCAAAAGTTCTCTTTGACAGTGACTCGAAACACTCCAACGAGCTTTTAGAGGCGATCGCATACACCGCATATGCGATGAACGATTTCGATTTGTCCTGGGCTGCCTTAGCAAAGCTCTCGCAACAGAAAGCACTTCCAGTGAGGTTGCAGTTAATGCAGGAAGAGACAGCGGAACTCAAAGCAAAGTGGGAGCGAGAACTTAAATTTCGCGAAACAGATGCCACTACCAACAGCAATCCTCGAGTTTTATTCTTGACCAATCGCGGTGAAATTGAGATCGAGCTTTTCGAGGATCAAGCACCTCAGGCAGTCGCAAACTTTATCTTCCTTGTCGAACGCGGTTTCTATAAACGAAAGCTCTTTTTTCGCGTCATAGAACATCTCGCAGCACAAACCGGTTGCGAACGAGGCGACGGCGAAGGGAACGCGGGCTACACCATCCCCGGCGAAATGCAACGCGAAGACCATCGTGATATCTTCCGCGGTTCCTTATTTTTTGCCGTCGGGTCCGACGAAGTAACCAAGGAAACAAAACCTGATAGCGCAAGCTCGCAGTTCCTCATAGCGATGATGCCGCAGCCTCACCTGGATGGCAAAATGACCGTATTCGGAAGAATCGTTTCCGGTGAGCAGTTGCTAGGGACTCTCTCAAGAATGGACTTGTCTGATGAAAAACAAAAGAAAGACACAAGCAACAAACCCGATTTTATTATGGAGGCCTCCGTCCTTCGTAAACGTGACCACAAATACGTTCCCGAGATTTCTGCTGGACGACTGCCGTAGGAAGCCCGCGAATTAATCCAGTAAGACTCTGGGCTAATGAAAAGGGAGTTATTCCTGAGCCGTAGAAGCTAGCCTCGGGTGCTATCTGACAAATTGTGGCAAAGTCGAAACCCGTGGCTAGCGCCATCGGCTCAGGTTTCATC
>JANODQ010000750.1:0-10290 GCA_031412775.1 Pirellulaceae bacterium
CAGAGCGTTCCACCATTGGTATCCGTCTTTCAATCCATCGAGGCCCCGAGCAAGTTTTCTCGGGAAAGACCTCCATTGCAGAGATGGCCCGCGAGTTCGAGGACTTGGTCCAGTGGTTGTTCCGTGACAACGATTTTCCATACGGTGCGTTCATGTTGACCGGAACAGGCGTCGTTCCCGATAGCGACTTTACCCTTCAAGCAGGTGATTTCGTATCCATTGAAATCGATGGAATAGGTACATTGAGTAACACAATCGTTCAAGGGAAATAGCCGTCGCTCCAAATTGGGCCGTCCATCATTTGTGACTCTTTTGTAACTCTTTTAATATTTCGAAATGGGCTTTATGACAACTGCAACTTCCACCGCTCAATCAACATCTACCAAATCCTCCGGCGAGGCATTGGTTTTGATCGATGGTTCATGGAGACCTGCGACTGCTTCCGGAACATTCTCGGCGACTAACCCAACCACGGGAGTTGCGATTGCAGATAAGTATCCTATTAGTACTTGGATCGATATCAACACGGCTTTGGACGCCTCTATAAAAGCGTTCGAAGAAATGCGCTGTCTGCCCGCCCGACGAATCGCTGACTTTCTTGAGCTCTTGGCAACGAAGATTGAGCAATCAAAAGATAAACTTGTTGCGATTGCAAACGAAGAAACCGGACTTCCTACCGCACCACGTTTGTCGGACGTCGAGCTCCCGCGAACGATTAATCAACTGCGAGCAGCTGCAGCAGCAACGCGAACCGGCTCATGGGCACAAGCAACGATCGACACGAAAGCCAATATCCGATCTGTTTACGAAGGTCTTGGTCCAATTTGTGTCTTTGGTCCAAACAACTTCCCGTTCGCCTTCAACAGCCTTGCAGGGGGTGACTTTGCTGCGGCGATCGCATCAGGAAATCCTGTCATTGGTAAATCGAACACTTCGCACCCTGGTACAACGAGGGCGTTTGCCGAGTTGGCGTGGGAAGCGATCGAAGAGCTGGACATGCCACGAGGGATGGTTCAATTGCTCTACCGAACAAGCCACGAAGACGGGGAACGATTGGTATCAGATTCGCGTGTTGGTGCGACTGGGTACACTGGCAGTCGACACGCAGGTTTAAAACTTTATGAAGCTGCTTCGAAAGCCGGAAAGCCATTTTATGCTGAATTGTCGAGCGTAAACCCGGTTGTCATTTTGCCTGGTGCTTTGAAAGAGCGTCTTGCGAAGTTGGTCGAAGACTACGTTGCAAGTGGCTTGGCTGCAGTGGGCCAAATGTGTACAAGCCCTGGAATCGTACTGCTGATCGAATCACCGGAAGCTCGTTCGTTCGTTGCCGAAGTCGCCGAAAAATACAAATCGGTAGCAGCGGGAACGCTCCTTAGTCGATCCGTTCAGCAATCTCTACACCGAAGTGTCCAGTCGATCGTGAGCTTCGGTGCAACACTTGTTACTGGGGGCGAAGTCGTTCCTGGCGATCGATGCGCCATGACAAATACGATCCTTCAAGCGACCGGCAAGCAATTTTTGCAATCGCCCGAAAACTTCCAAACGGAAGCCTTTGGCAATGCAGCTTTAATGGTTATTTGTGCAGACCTCAGTGAACTCCATCAAGTACTTCGGGCACTCGAAGGAAATCTCACTGGATCAATCTACTCGCACACCGGTAACGAAGACGATGCGTCTTATGAAGTGATCAGCAAAACTTTGATTTCGAAGGTAGGACGTTTTCTCAACGACAAAATGCCTACCGGGGTCGCCGTGACTCCAGCGATGAACCATGGCGGACCTTACCCTGCCACGTCCCACCCAGGTTTTACTGCGGTTGGGATTCCCGGGTCCATGTTGCGATTTGCAAAGCTTACTAGCTACGACGCTGTTCGTCAGGATCGACTACCTTGGTTGCTTACGAACAAGAATGCCACCGGAAAAACCTGGAGAAGCGTGGACGGTCAGTGGACTGTTGCAGACGTCGCTTCGTAAAGTAGTGTTTGGCTTAACGCGAGTTCATGCTTGCGATACATACTTAGAATCCACGTCCGAAAGTATCTTTGGTTAGTCATAGAATCCATAGGTACAATTAATTTATGCGCCTCCGTATTTTTTGAATCAGAATATTAATACCGTGTCAGTACAACGAACGATCGCTGAAGTTTTACATCGCCCCGCAACCGAGGGGCTCAAGTTTCTCCCAGAAGGCCCCTATCCTTACGGCCCGAATCATTTTTCATGGGTAGCCATTCAGCTCGGTCCAGAGGAGAAAACTGGTGCGATTAATGTGTTTGATTGGGCCAAGAAAACCAATCAAGCATTCACGCTCCCAGGTAGACCAGGCTTCGCATTTGCGACCGACATGCACGGGACTTTCGTGGTCGGTTGTGAACATCAAATCGGATTTTTCTCAGTACTCGATGGCTCGTGGAAGCCATTTGTAAACGATGTGGACTCCGATAAGCAAGGCACTATCATCAACGACGGTTTGGTTTATGGTGAGAATTTGATTTTCGGTACAAAAGACCTCGAGTTCAAGACTAAGAAAGCTGGATTGTATCTTTTTCGTTCAGCAGATCGAAAGTTGATTCGCCTGCGTGAGGATCAGATTTGCAGCAACGGAAAGGCTGTCGTTACAATCGATGAAAACCGCGTTCGTCTCTTTGATATCGATTCGCCAACGCGGAAAGTTGTCTCTTATGAAATCGATATTGCACTGGGGGCTTCTTCAGAAGCGACCGTTGTCGTCGACCTTACCGACGATGCTGCTGTCCCTGACGGGATGATACTAACACCTGATGATAGGAGCTGCATTGTTAGTATGTACAACCCCAATCCCGCCGACCACGGGGAGACTCGTCAGTATTCGCTTTCAGATGGGACATTAGAGCACGTATGGGTAACTCAAGGATCTCCACAGAATACTTGCCCGCAGATTGTCGCATTTCAAGGGAAGGCTTACTTGGTCATCACGACGGCAGTCGAGCACATGCCGGCGGAGCGGCGTAGTTTGTCACCGGAAGCGGGAAGCTTGTTTTATTCGGTTACCGATTTCGATGCCCAGGAGTTGAACTTGCCGGTGTTCAAAGCATTTACAGTGTAAGCCTTGAGTTAAGTTATCATGGTATCTCTCAGTGTATTATCTCTTCATATAAAACACTTATTAATAATCCAACATGCTGTGTTGTATACGAGAACTTAAACTATTTTGAAAAACATGGCATTCGGGCCTGACGTGCTAGGCTGATCGTCGCTAAATCGTTACGAAAGATCGATTTGGATTATTCGAGAAAATCGCTTTATGCACTAAAAAGTTCAATCGCGCGGCCGGCGTTGGCCGCTCAACCTATCAAACACCGCGTTGCAACAAATTTAATACACCCCTGTATAAGCTGGTGACCGGCGAAATGGTAGTTTTATCTGATCGGGATTCGCCTTAAACTGGTTCATGGATTCTCGCGACGGTTTCGAACAGCGAGTTTTCGAAACTTTAACAAACGAAGTCTTAACTACTTTCAGCCGAGTTCGTTACAATGAGTAGACATCTGCTCGGGCATACTTGTCGAAATTAAAACTGTTTACCGTGTTCAAGTAGTTTGCTTCGTGGCAAATCGTGACAAGACTTCGTACAATTCGCGTAACGGTATGCCTTGGAGAACTTGGTTTCAACTGCGTTTGCCTGATTACAATACCTATTCAGTTCAATTCAACAAGCTGTAAGGATTCCTTTCCATGAGTTGCCGGACACTACGTTTTTTTCGATTGGCTTTGTTCGCGTGGGGCATAACCTGCTACAGCTTAGTGAGTTTAACTCCAGCTATTGCGCAAGATGAACCAGCAACAACCGAGATCCGCGATAATTCTTCGAAGTTAGCGAGTGCATTCAACGCTGCAAAAGTAGACGACCTCGCAGCGATGTTTATGCCTAAAGGAGAACTTATCGATGAACAAGGAACGGTTCATAAAGGACACGATGCGATCAAAGATCTGTTGACAAAGTTCTTTGCAAAGTTCCCTGGCACACAAATGGAAATCATTTCCGATTCCATTCGCTTGGTTGGACCCGTTGCAATTCAAGAAGGTACGCGACTCACTACTGCCAAGGACGGCAACAATGCGAGTGTGCGTTTCGTTGCAATTCTTACGAAGACTGATCAAGGCTGGAGGATCGCATCAATCCGTGATTTTGCAGACGAGTCTATTCCAACCGCAACACCGGGTGAACTTCTTCAACCGCTTGAATGGCTAGTTGGCGACTGGATCAACGAAGGATCGGATGCTCGTGTCAAGATTTCTTACAAGTGGTCCGAGGATAACAATTTCATCGTTGGAGATATTGTTGTTACAAAGAACGATCAATCGATGATGAAGAGCTCGCAGCGGATTGGTTGGGATCCGATTCTGGGCAAGCCACGTTCGTGGATCTTTGATTCCGATGGGGGATTCTCCGAAGCTACTTGGACAGAGACGGAGGCAGGATGGATTGTGCAATCAAGTGCGGTAATGCCAGATGGACTTACCGGCTCAGCAAGCGTCACGATCACTCTTGGCGAGAATGGTCGATATGTCATGTCAGGTAAAAATCGTTTGATCGGCAACTCGCAAGAGCCCGACTACGAGATCACCGTTGTCAAACGCCCACCCGCTGTTGGTAAATAACGCGAATGAAAGTATCAGGAGTAATGACAATGAAAAGTTTAAAGATGCTGTTCGTGATGTCTGCTACAGCAGCAGTTGGTGTCGGTACATTTTTGCCTTCCGATGCGATGGCACAACGAGGCCGAGGCGGTGGAGGCATGAGTGCTGTGGCCGGTAGAGTTGGCGGTGGAGGCGGAGGATTTGGAGGTGGAGGTGGTGCGAGACCGTCCATGGCAATGGTCGGTGGAGGTGGCGCAAGAAATAGCATGCCTAGTATGCCAAGCGCGCGTCCGAACTATTCAAGTCCATCACGACCATCAGGTCCTTCCTTTGGTAATGCGAACTCAAGACCATCGATGCCGAATTCTGGAGGTTCGTCGATAGGAGCCAACCGCCCATCACTTGGAGGAACAGGTAATCTGTCGAACCTTACCAGGCCTGCAGCCACGCTTCCTGGAGTTTCAAGACCAACAACATTGCCCTCACTTGGCGGCGGAAACATACCAAATTTGGGCAGCGGAAATTTAAACGTTGGAAATTTAAACGCTGGAAATTTAAACGCTGGGAATCGCTCCGATGGCAGTAATCGCCCCAGCTTAGGAAACGTGAACCGACCTGCAACGTTACCTGAAGGTATGACTCGTCCAGGCAGCGGCTTAGAAAGACCAAGCTTAGGTGGCAATCGACCAACGACTCTCCCCGGTTCCATTCAACGCCCGGGTGAAGGTGCAAAGCTTCCTGGAATTGGTGGCAACCGACCTGTTACGCTTCCTGGAACACTACCAAATACACGTCCTTCTTTACCGGGTACATTGCCCGGAGGCGGCGAGCGGCCTGGCCTTGGCAATAATCGCCCGGGAGTTGGCGGAGGAATTCCTGGTGTGGGTGGTAATCGACCTGGCGAAGGCGGAAACATACCTGGCGCTGGCGGGCAAAGACCAGTAACGCTTCCCGGCGTCGTTGAACGTCCCGGTATCGGTGGCAATCGTCCCGGTGGCAATATCAATTTTCCAGGAAGCGGCAATAACAACAACGTCATTATCAACCGGCCAGGCATCAACGTTGGAGGCGGCAACAACATTGGCAACAACGTTGGAAACAATATAGGCAATCGATATCCTAACCGACCAAATTGGGATAATGATCTAGCTTGGAAGCGCCCAGGCTGGGGGATGGGCGGCGGCTGGAACAACAACTGGAACAACAATATCGGAATTCGATATCCATGGTACAACGGCGCATGGAACGGCAATTGGGGAAGTAACTGGGTTGCTCCGGTACTTGTTGGCTGGGGACTCAATTCTTGGTTAACCGGTTGGGGAACTAACGCAGTCTTCTTCAATCCATATGTGGTGCAACCAGTCGCCGGACAGTCAGTCCCATTCGATTTTTCTCAGCCGGTTGTGGTCGACAACTTCATTACCTCGGAGACGAGCGATTCGGAGAGTGTTGCTCAGACAACTACAGCCGACTCCGCTAATCAACTGGGACTTGATGCATTTGAACGAGGTTTAGCAAAGTTCAAAGAAGCAAGTTTTCGAGACGCACTTTCGGAGTTCAACCTGGCATTAGCGAAACTTCCTGGCGATCCAATTGTCCATGAAGTTCGCGCGCTAACTCTCTTTGCGATTGGCGATTTCAAGGGTGCTGCTGCCAACTTGAATGCTTTGCTTGCGTCCTCGCCAGGAATGGATTGGACCACAATGAGCGGTCTCTACGGCGATATTGGTCTCTACACAGATCAGCTTCGCAAGTTGGAAGAGTTTACCAAAGCGAATCCAACCGATGCCGCATCTCACTTTGTTCTGGCTTATCACTACTTGGTGATGGACGCCGACGAGGCAGCCATTGCAGCACTTAAGGTTGTTGTCGCAAATCAGCCAAAGGATGTCGTAGCACGAAGAATGCTCGATGCCTTGGTACCTCCCGCGGCTGCCACAGCAAGTACACCGACCGTAGTTGCTCCGGTATTAGCCACTTCGACAGCACCAGCCGCAGCCGCTCCGGAAACCGATTTGGTCGGCTCTTGGGTTGCTCAAGCCAAGGACACGAAGATCGAGTTGGCTATTAAGGAAGATTCGAAATTCCAGTGGACGGCAACCACCAAGCAACAACCCCCAGTCGTTCTCAAGGGAGTTCTTACTTCACATAGCGATGGACTCGAACTCACCAACCCCGATCAGGGAACCATAGCAGGCGCCGTAACTTCGAATGGACAAAACAGTTGGAGCTTTATGATCTCTGGATCACCGCCCAACGATCCTGGTCTGAAGTTTACTCGAATCAATTAGAGGGTTAGGATGGCTTTCTGTGTCTGAAACGTTCCATAAATCGCTTCGGTTGAGTAATCAGTTCGAAGCGATTTTTTATACTGATTCTGTTTCCCGCGAATCCGCTTCTTACTTTTTTCGCTTACCTTCAGCAAGAACCTGGGGGATACTTGCACAATTTGCTTGCTAAGTATCTGCGGGTAGAAAATGAAATAACTGACAGCGAAACGAAGCCCATAGCCAGCCAAATTGCAGCCGACATTCTGCCCGCGAATTACGCTATTGAGCGCGGATAAATGCGGGCAAGAATTGGTTATGGACTTGTCCAACATCCCCAAATTATTCGCATAGATCTGCGCTATTTGCGGGCGAAGGAAGCAACAGACGACTCACACTAAACTATAACTTTCAAAGCCCCCACGGATTTTTTGCGTGCTCCCACGATGTTCGCCCTGGCCCTCCATTAGTGATGATTAGTGCCAATTAGTGTTCCCAATTCCAAAACACTAATTTTCACTAATCGATACTAATTGAGTTTCACTGTTCCATTGATTTCCGGGATGCACGGGGGGCATACGCAAACCAAACGGTTCGGATTTGATTGGTAAGTACTTGGAAGTAGCTAATGGGCGCATAGCAATACCTAGTAATCAGCAAAGCTGTCGCCTGCGGCTTTTGTGCGTGTCCCCATGACATGTAACAGCCGACCGAATCACCCACGCCTAATCTCTCAAACCAGACCTCTGGACGCTTACGTTTCGCAATGCAAGATAAGTCGCCTTTTGATGCGGACGTTTCATCGGCTTTGAACGACTTCTGCGCCCAGAACTACGCTCTCATTTCGTTGAGGTGCTTTGACGTTTGCAAAGCCCATTTGTTGAAGCTGAGCGGTGAGGGCCGTCATCTGCGGAATTTCGCCGTGGACAAGCCTTACTTGACCCGTAGATGCAACCGCACCCCGCAAGAGCTCATCGATGTCGTTCTTGTCCGCATGCCCAGAAAATCCGTTCACTTCGGCCACTTCAATCCACTTGTTCCAGGTATGACCGTGAAAAAACACCTTGGGGACTGGTGTTAGTAGTTGTGCGCCAAGAGAGTTCGGTGATTGATAGCTCACTAAGATAATTGTCGATCTTGGATCGTCGATGTGGTACTTGAGGTGCTGCGTTATTCGCCCACCCTCGCACATACCACCCGAGGCAACAAGAATGCAGGGGTCGCGCTGTGTGGATCGATACCAAGAGTCATCATCTGACATCAGCCACTCGCAGGGGATTTCTGTGACTTCTGGTTCCAAGTAGTCATGATACTTTTTATGAATCAAATCGATCTCTTGAGCGAGCGGACTATCAACATAGATCGGCAACCGAGGCAAAATACCGCTTGCCATCCAGACGCGAAGATAGTGAAGGACCAGTTGAGTGCGCCCCAGACTAAACGCTGGGATCAGCACCTTGCCGCCGCGAGCAACGGTTTTGCTCACAAGCTTCGACATCTTCTCTGCCATGCCCGCCAAGGTTTCATGAGTCTTTCCCCCATAGGTACTCTCGCAAATGACTAGATCTGCAGCGGGCAAAGGAGACGGCGGCGATAGATAGGGCACACCTTGCCGGCCAAGATCACCAGAGAAAGTAACTGAATAGTTGCGATCTTGAAGCTTCATTGAAATGTAGATTATCGCGCTACCGAGAATGTGCCCCGAGTCGATGAAGCGAATGTTTACGCTTGGATTGACCACAACTGTCTCGTCGAAGTCGACGCTATGGCAATAGTCGATCGCTTCATGAACGTGGTCCATGTTATAGAGTGGCGAGCTACCCGGCCTGGAGTAACCACGGTACGAGCTTTCACGCTCCTGAATCCTCGCCGAATCTTGTAGCATCACCTCAATAAGGTCTCGCGTCGCGTGCGTGCAATAAATCGTTCCGTTGAAACCCTGTCGAACAAGGTTCGGTATGTTTCCACAGTGATCCATGTGAGCGTGACTCAAAAAAATCGCATCAATCGATGCAGGATCAAACGAGAATCGCGAATTCAACGCTCGCGCTTCGTCTCGTGGACCGCGATGGAGTCCGCAATCCAGCAAGAATCGATAGGGCCCCACTTCCAGGAGATGCATCGAGCCGGAGACAGATTGTGTTGCACCAAGAAACGTAACGGTTGGCTGATCAGGTCGATTTCTTTGTAGGTGCTTCATCCTGGCATTGTACCCATCGATCAACTTTTCACGTTAAATGCGGGACCTCTTTGACACGAATTTCTTAAAGTGTGTGTTTTTTGTTGCTTTTCGGCTTCGCGTATCCACGAACAAAGCCGGTCGAATGCGATCGGAGAAACGCGTCGATCTCGACGGGATAGGATTTTTGCCCAGATAACTCCTTCTGATGAAGAAATACACCAAGCATCGGCGACAGCAGTGCGTTGGCTGCGTATCGCACATTTACGCGCCGCATCTCACCTCGATTAATATGCTTTTGGAGCCGAACCCCGATCGCTTCTATCGTCGGTTCCAGCAAGTGCTCGAGATACAGCGGGCCAACTTTATCATTTCGGATTCCTTCCATTAGCCCCAAACTGTGAATAGCAACCAACGCTCCATCCTTGAATCCATCGGCTATAAACTGCACCAGCTCGCGAATAGAAGTTGAAAATGTCCCCGAGGGCTCACGAACGTGATCGAGATACGGGCGGCCTCCCTCCTCCAGAAGCTGGAACACCGACTCGAGCAGTTGTATTCTTGATCCGAAGTAATGCACAATTGTCGGCAAAGATACGCCGGCAGCATCCGCAAGTGCCCGCAAGCTTGGTCGGTTTTGACATTCGTCAAGCAGCCTCGCTATCGCATCCTCCAACAACTCTTTACGCCGATCTAAATAGTCTGAGTTGCGTTTCCCTGAGGGTCGTGCCATGTTGGTTATCATCTAAACCGTTGAACTTGTTGACTTGGATAGATCATAAGTGTAATTTATTATAGCAAGTGCGATACATAATATCGATGCGTAAACATCTAGGAGCAGACAACAATGTTCAGGATCGCGATCAAAATGCTTTTCGGTGATTTTGCCAAGTACATCGCGTTGGTTCTTGGGGTTGCATTTTCGACGCTACTCATCAATCAGCAATTAGGGATATTCATCGGTTTGCTCTCTCGCGCAGGAGCGATCATCTCGGATGCACCCGAAGTTAGCCTTTGGGTCATGGATCCCGGAGTACGTAACTTTGACACTTTGTATCCGTTGCCGGACACTGAGTTGCAAAGAGTTCGCGGTGTACAAGGAGTCGCATGGGCTGTACCGCTTTTCAAATCAGGCGCATCCGTCCGCACGCGTGAAGGGATCTTAGAAGGGTGCACGCTACTAGGAGTTGATAATGTTTCGCTGATAGGAATTCCGCAACGAGC
>JANODQ010000751.1:0-10437 GCA_031412775.1 Pirellulaceae bacterium
GTGTGCCGTAAACGACAACCTTGCCCGGATCGATCTCGCTTTTCTATATTATCTCGTAGAGTAATACGGGTTTTTGTATAAGTTGAGCGGTTTCGGGTTCAGGTGGATTCTCTCTTAAGATTGTAGCAGGTCAATCCAAACGCGAGAACACGTAGAAAAATCTCTCCGCAGATCGAGAAAGGCCCGAACAACCCCTCCATCCGCGGAGGAAGCACCAAAGTTTCAGCGTTGGGCAGGGTCGCGGGTTGCTGCTTCACAACCCGCACCCTGCAGGAAAACCCGTGGCCGTGGGCTCTCTTTGCTCCAACACTTCAAACTTCAAGGGTTGAGTCACCAATCCTCGGTGAATCCAAACCTTAGTCATGCAGCATATCTGCCTGAAACGGGGAGTCAACCATTTCTTTGTCACCTTGGGCGAACCGTGGCTTACCATTCGCCGCAGGTCTAATCGTCCCTTGGATTTGCAGAATCTGAATTTTTTTCGGCTGCTCGGTAAGGACTCGCAGCCTCGCCAAATTCCAGCTTCGCCAGCATTTGACTAATGGCGACCTGGCTCCCATTAAAGCCAATTACGTACCCATTGGTAGTTCCCACGCCGAGCAGACACTCTCTACGCTATCGCCTCTGGAAAAGACGTCTTTAACCTCGGAGGATTCGCCACGAACGGGTTTGGAGAACTCTCGCCTGGCAAGTTCGACATGATCTCCTGCTTTATCGCGGAAGTCGTTTTAACAGCCTTCTTTCTGCTGATCATGATGGGTGCGACAGATTGTCGAGCACCTGCCGGTTTCGCACCGATTGCGATCGGGCTCGGATTGACTTTGATCCATTTGATTGGCATCCCTGTTACGAATTTGTCCGTAAACCCTGCACGCTCGACCGGCCCCGCCTTGCTGGTTGGATCTGCTGCAATTGCCCCGTTATAGCTTTTCTGGGCAGCTCCAATCGTTGGAGGCATCGTCGGAGGGTTGATTTACCGAGGCGTTTTTGAGCCAGAAGCATATCACGGCTCGGATAGAAGCGATTGTTTTTTCAAGGCAGGATTGACCTGAGCGTTGATTTTACGAATACTCGTCTTCTTATGAACGCTTCCGCTGCCAATCCGTTGCTTGCTTATTGTCTCGATGTGGCTCGTCGTGCGGATGTTGCGTCTGCAGAGCTAGCTCTTGTTGATACGGCGACGAAAAATCGATGGCTTTTGCGTTCTGCTGAACTTCTAGACGAGTCGGTTGCGGAGATTGTCGCCGCCAACCGGAAGGATTTGGAACTCGCTCCGAGTTACGGCTTAACACTTGCTGCCATGGATCGCCTGCGGATCGATGGGCAGCGGCTGACCGTTATTTCGCAAGCAATGAGGGAAATCGCTCGGCTGCCAGATCCAATTGGTGAAGTTTTGGATGGTTTCCGGCGGCCCAATGGATTGGAGATAACAAAAGTTCGCGTGCCACTGGGCGTGGTGTTTTTTATCTACGAATCGCGTCCGAATGTGACTGCTGATGCGGCTGCGATTTGCATCAAAAGCGGCAATGCGGTCATTTTGCGTGGAGGCAAAGAAGCCATTCACAGTAGTTCGGCAATTGTAAAATGCCTCCAAAGCGCAGCCGCCCAAACGGGTATTCCACGTGATGCTGTGCAGTTCGTAGAAACAACCGATCGCGACGCAGTGGGATTGTTCTTAGGCTTAGACAAATTTATTGATGTGACAATCCCTCGCGGTGGTGAGAGCCTGATTCGTCGCGTTGCTGCCGAAGCTACGATGCCAGTCATCAAACACTTTGACGGGAATTGCCATGTCTACGTCGAAAAATCAGCCGACTTCGAGATGGCCTTGAACATCATTGAAAACTCCAAATGTCAGAGGATGGGTGTTTGCAACGCGCTGGAGTCGCTGATTGTTCACGAAGAGGTCGCAAAGAAGTTCCTGCCGATGCTTCGAGATCGGCTTGCTCATCATGGGGTCGAGTTACGTGGCTGTGAAGCGTCTCGACTGATTGTTACGGAGATGAATGCGGCTACCGAAGAAGATTGGGGACGCGAGTACTTGGGTCCGATTCTCAGTGTCAAAGTAATTGCCAGTACGCTATCGGCGATCGAACACATCAATCACTATTCATCACATCATACCGATGCAATCATAACAAATGACTTAATGGCAAGTCGAGCATTCACGCAAGCGGTCGATTCGGCGGCAGTGGTAGTGAATGCGAGTACGCGTTTTAATGATGGTGGTGAATTTGGCTTCGGTGCAGAAATTGGTATCAGCACCGACAAGTTTCATGCTCGTGGTCCTTGTGGACTGCGTGAATTGACTTCTTATAAGTATGTTGTGCAAGGGAATGGGCAAATTCGACAGTAAACTCGGACTAAGCCAAGGGTACAAACGCAACGGCGATTCGGTAGCATACACATCAGACAGACATACGCATTAGACAGACATACGCATAAGACAGACATACGCATAAGACAGAATAGTAGAGAGAATACACCGCAGGGAAAACTAACTGCGGCTAGATGCTCCAGGAGGGAGAACGCATGTCAGACGAAAAACTCAGTCGCAATGATGTTGATAGTCTTTTGCAAGCCCGCGCGGCAACTACCAAAGCGGCACCTGCAAAACCTGCAGCAGCAAGCGCAGCCGAACCTTCAAAAGCTCCGTCAAAGGTACGTGTGCTTAGCTACGACTTCAAGCGACCGGAGCGGGTTGGTAAGGATCTGGTTCGAGCTCTTCAATCTTTGCATGAAGGGTTGGGGCGAAACTTCGGAGCGTCTCTCTCGGCAGCGCTTAGAAGTATGGTCGAAGTTCGTTTGATTAGCGTCGACCAATTGACCTATCGCGAGTTTATTCAAAGCCTTGAGATTCCGACCTGCTTTAATTTGCTTCGTCCCAAACCGCTCGAACGTAACTGGGTTCTTGATATCAGTCCGTCACTGCTCTATCCCATCATTGATCGAATGCTCGGGGGGACCGGGAGTACCGAGACATCAATCAGTCGGCCATTAAGCGATATTGAGTTGCGTTTGGCAGGTCGGATTAGCTCTCTGTTTATTCGTGAACTCAAACAAGCATGGTCAGGTGTTATCTCCTTGGATATCGATGTCGAACGCGTCGAGAGTAATCCTCAACTAGTACAGATTGTGCCACCTAACGAAGTGGTCATTATGGTCAGCTTTGAAATTTCGATGGGGACTACACGAGGGATGACCAACCTCTGTATTCCTTATAACACCATTGAACGCGTAGCGTCAAAGCTATCGAGTTCATCATGGGTCGGCTACACAGCCAACGAGGCAAGCGAAGAATCGTCCAAGATTGTTTCACATCGACTCGATGGAGCAATCACCAATTTAGTTGTGACGCTCGCGAAATCGCAGATTAAAACCGGCGACCTCTTTGACCTTCAAGTTGGAGATATCATCTCCACCGAAATGGATATAAAACAATTCCTTGAAGTGGAGGTTTCCGATTCGGTGAAGTTCCTTGCCTCGGCAGGCTCCTTTAAAGGGCGAAAAGCAATCAAGATCGAAAACGTAGTTAGCAGCAGTGAGTAAACAGCACTGAGTAAACGGCACTGAGTAAAATCAGGTGGCAAAACGAACCTCGAAGAATGGATGAATACAGCGTATGATTCGCAAAGTAGAAAAGAACATAGCAAAGAACTTTGTTACGAAAGGTTTGATTTTGATTTTGAGCGTCGTCTCTTCGATCGGATTCGACAAGCAATCTTTCGCTCAAGAGCCGAACACGCAGGTAGGAAAACCTTCGGCAGCAAACGCCCCTGCAGCAAACGCGCCTTCTGCAAACGCATCGGTGATGGGCTCGCAGGTCGATGCAACGACTGTCTCCTATCAAACTGCAGGACACCAACTCCAGCTCATGCAACTGCTTCAAAGTATCGATCCATACCTACCATCCGGAAACATTGAGGGAAAAGCTGTTCTCTCGGGATCGACAACGATGGTACTGCTCGGGCAAACGTGGGCTCAGCGATTTAAGTTGTTTCATCCCGCTGTAGAATTCGCGCGAGGCGTTGACGGTTCCGATGCATCTTTGGAAGCATTATCGCAAGATCCGAACGTCATTGCGGGAGTGAGTCGAAATGTGACCGATGCAGAATTGGCCAAATTGAAGGCCGGTAAGTGTAAAGACCCAATGGTGGTGCTGGTCGCTTTGGATCCGATGGCGATCTATGTCAACGAAAACAATCCGATCAAGTCGCTCTCACCCGAACAAATGCAGGGTGTCTTTGGTCTAGGTGAAAATCGACAGCCCCTTATTTCAACTTGGGGGCAACTAGGTGTTACAGGCCCACTGGCAAACGAGAAAATTCGTATTCACCACCGTAGTGAGATTAGCGGGACAAGAAGCTTTATTCAGCAATCACTACTCGGCGGAAAACCACTTGCCGAGCCCGCAGAGACTCACAAAAGCAATCATGAAATTTGCCAAGCAATCGCCAAGGACCCAGTCGGAGTTGCGGTTTGCGGATTCGGCGATCGTTTTGATGGTACTCGCGCGATTGCGTTGGAACTTCGCGGGCAAGTTATTGATGCGACCGACGCGAATTTTCTTGCAGGTCGGTATCCGATGGTGCGTCCCCTTTCGCTTGTTTTGGATCGCGGCCAGTTGACTCAAGACGGAGGGCTTCGTGCGTCCATCTTGAAATATATTTTGAGTCGCGACGGACAACGCGAAGCAATCCTGGCTGGCTTCTTTCCGTTGAATCCGGACTTTATTCGTCAGGAATTAGTACAGCTTACCGGAACTCAAACGCACTAGAGATAGAAACGGATTAGGAACAACAACATGATGCACATAAGTAAAATAGGTTTATGTTTCTTTGCGCAAGCACAATGCATGCGGTCGATCTTGGTACTGGCTGTCGCGATGTTTTCGCTTGGTGATGGCCAAAACCTATTCGGTCAATTTAGCGGTGGCGGTGGGTTGTTCGACAGCACACTAAATTCAGCTTTGCCAAGAGTTTCGGCCCCGATGAATCAAAATCCAGCTGGCGGCTGGGCTCAAACTAACAGTGCTCAGACTGGGTTCTCTAGCAATGGATTCAACACGGGAACCATGACCGCGGTTCCCAACATGAACTCGTCACAGTTTGCAACCGGAGCAAACACTACCTCGCAAATTCCGCGCGATTGGCGATTGGGTGTCGCAGTGGATCCTTCGGATGTTGGAGCGGTCGTTCGACAAGTGACACCGAACGGTCCGGCTCAGCGAGTAGGTCTAGAGCCAAATGACATTATCGTGGGCATTAATGGATTCCAAGTTGGAATGGTCGAAAACCGTCTAAACGACGTCGGTGAACAGATCCGTCGATCGGCTGATAGCAATGGACGCGTGCGAGCCCTCGTCTTCCAAAGTCGATCTGCAAGACTTCAGAACGTTACCATCCAACTCGATAGTGGCTCCAACGGTATCACCGGAAGCGTCGCCTTGAGTGACCGAGCCAATATCCCATTCAATTCAATTGTCACTGTTCAGATTGAAAACATAACGCGACCTTTTTATGAAGTTCGAAATGGCAAGGTAACATTTGCGGCCTCTGGCAATGGGCCTTTTCCTTTCGAGATTCAATACGATCCAGTCTATGTCGATGCTCGGGACCGTTACCAATTAAATGCGATGATCACCGATTCAACTGGTCGGCCTTTGTATGGCCTTAGGCAACCGATAGCTATTCCAACCGGTGGACTGCCGCAGAACACGCTTCTGGCACTTGATAATGCGAGGACACTTCAGTCTCTTGGTCAGCAGACAGTTGGCGGTCCTGTCACATCGGGTTTTGGACAAGACCCTGCCATCTTGAATCAAGTCTTTCAGCAGATACTCGGCCGGTTACCTTCGTCGACGGAACAAGTCGCCTGGAGTCAGTTCCTGGCCCAGGGGAATTCGGTCATTGATTTGCAGGCCAAGATTATTGGCTCGCCTGCTTACTTTGATCGCTTGGGAAACAATCAGCAACGATTTATTCAATCGATGATTCGAACGTTTAGTGGACGTGAAGCGACGGCAAACGAATTGAACGCGTGGCTTGGCCGATTGCAGCAATATCAGGGCAATCGAGAGCAAGTCGCTCGCGAGTTTTTGCAGCAAATGCGATAAGCTAACTCTTATACTTCTGTGTAAGGCCTGCCACCAACTCTTTCATTGTTTGGCGGCCTTCTGCAGGCTCAAGAATTTCCGCTTCGTTACCAAGAGTGAGAACTCGCGGAATGATTTCCATGGGGTGATAGGTTGGTACAGTAAGGATGCTACTCCCGTCAGATTGCTTCTCGACGATCTGCTCCGAATGCCACGGATCTTCTTGAACCCACCGCGAGGCGTTTGCGGAAAGTTGAATCCTATATGCGATCGCTTTTTCGCCACTAAAAATGCCGACGCTCTGACCGAGGTGCTGCTCCAGATCTACTTCTTCATCCGCTTGGAACCAGTCATCGAGTGCGGTCGCTTTTGTGAATCGGTCGAGTTTCCAGTGACGTAGTCGCTCTTGGGGTTCTTTGTCCTCATTCTTACCAGATTCGACTGCAACGACGTAGATACTCGATTGATAAATAGCGATCCCATACGGTTCGAGGATACGTTTCGAGATTGGTTTTCCGAGCGATTCATAGTCGCATTCGACGCGACGATGTTCTTGGATGGCTCGATTGATGGTTTTGAGAATGCCTTGTTGACGTTCGTAGCTTTTCCTCGGAAGCCCCATGACTCGCATGGTACGACGATATTTTTGGTAGTGTTCCCAAACACCTTCGGGAAGCTGTTCACGTATCTTGTTCCAGAATCCTTCGATACCTTGCCAGAAGGTTGTGCCAACGAGGGGTAGCATCAAATCGCGACCCATCGAAAGGGATATTAATTCGCTGGCGGAGATTGTTATTTTGTGAAGGCCCTTGTCAACGCGTCGAAGCTTCCAAAGCTTCCCTAAGTCGGTGTCTTCTGCACCAATGTCGATGCCGGCTGCTTGAAGGGCTTCCAGATCGCGGCGAATCGATCGCACGTGCAATGTGTTCAAGCCAAGTTCCTGCACGACAGAATCTCGGATATCTTCCAAAGAAGACCCGAAGCGTCGTCTCTCGAGAATTTGTAGGATCTTATGCTGCCGAATTAGCTGTTCGTTTCGGGCCATCTGGCTTAGGCTGCCCCATCTTTCGGAGTCGCTTGTTCAAGCACTTCTTCACTGACATAGATTGGTAAGAAGGGCTGAAAGGTAACAGCGACAGCGATCGCATCAGAGGGGCGTGAATCAATATCGAATACTTCTCCGTCCTTACGAAGCCGCAGATGCGCGAAATAAGTTTGGTCGCGAAGGTCCGAGATTATGACGCTGTCGATTTCGGCTCCCAAGGATTCCGCTATCGAGACAACTAAATCATGGGTCAATGGACGAGGCGGCCTGGCTTCGTCTTTGACTCGCCTGTCGATACTCTTTGCCTCGCAAATGCCGATCACGATTGGGAACTGTCGCTCGCCATCGACCTCTTTGAGATAAATTACTTGATTGTCGCTGATCTCACTAATGATGATCCGCGCAAGCTGCATAGGTACTGTCATCGAGGATACGCCTCAACCAACGTGAAGAGAAAAAATAGAAGATAGATATTTCATCATAGCAAAAGTAGGTTGTTCGTGCAGGCATTTCAAACGACAAGGAGTTTCATCTCAAAGAAATTTCAGCTAAGCTCTTGACAGTGGTCGTTTAATGAAAGCAACTAAATCAACCCTCCCTGATGTCTTGAAGGTGCCGCAAATGATACTTCGAAGTATGTTTATCTCTATGCTCTGCACGCTAATAACATTCGGGCAAGATGAACTTTTGGGAAATGACTCGACCGAAGTGCGTGTTCCAGCAATGATTGACGGCCAGGGTGAGGATTGGACAGAACTGGGCGAAAAGGACTTTCGCATGATGAAATGTGATTCTGATACATGGGTATGGAAAGGTTCTTTTGTCCACTGCAAAGGGACGCCTATCGGTGTCTTGCCCTCGGTGAAGAAATACCGAAACTTCGAATTAGTTGCTTCCTGGCGACATTTAGAAGGTGGTGGGAATTCGGGTATTTTTTTGTGGTGTACCGATGAAGCGTTAGAAGCCATGGAACGTAATAAGCTTCCCAAGGCAGGTATCGAAATCCAAGCGTTAGATCATGGGTATGCCGAGAAGTATTTGGCATCTTCTGGCAAGGTTGCGGATTGGTTTTCAACCAACGGTGATGTTTTCGCAGTTGGTAAATCAACGATGAAGCCCTTCGCACCAACGTCGCCAAATGGAAGTCGCAGCTTTCCCAAGGAGAAACGAAGCCTCGGAACACCAAAGTGGAATCACTATTACGTCAGAGCCATCAACGGAGAAGTTCGATTGTGGGTCAATGGCGGTGAAGTCTCTGGTGGTAACGACTGCGATCCAGCCGAGGGCTACCTTTGCTTGGAGTCGGAAGGTTCGCCCGTCGAGTTCAAGAGCATTCGGATTCGAGAGCTTCCTTGATGGTCATACTGCGATGGCATATTGCACTTGATGTGTAGGCTGACTTCACGTTTAGTCGATCGCTTGGGAGATTCTTGCGATGGCCCAATTAGCGGTCTCGCTGAGAATAGAATCCTTGTTGTTCTGAAATGGTTTTATCCAAGCAATCGCCGATGCACATTTTTGATTTGCTAAAGCGATCATCGCGTTGCGTTGCATTCCGCGAAGCTTTGGACGCCAAAGAGGAGTCGAGCGATACTTTGCTCGGAATTCATCTTCGGACATCTGTAGAATTTCAATTAGATCGATTGCCTGCATGGAAGGCTTGCTGCTAAGTTCCTCCAGCGTCTCCGTTACCGCCATTCTGTTCCACGGACAAACTTGTTGGCAAACATCACAACCTAGAACCCAGTTCCCCATTTTCTCACGAAGCGATTCTTCAATATTGCCCCGATGTTCAATAGTCAGATAGCTAATACAACGTGTTGCATCGAGAACACGTGGCTCAACGAAAGCTTGCGTGGGACATGCATCGAGACATGCAGTACAAGTCCCACAATGATCGCTGGAAATTGCGTATGGCTTTTCGTGCTTCGATTCTTCAAACGTAATGTCGGTAAGCAAAGCTGCTAGAAAAAAATAGCTGCCGGCGTCTTTACGAAGAAGCAGCGTGTTCTTGCCGATCCATCCAAGACCTGCTGCTGCTGCGAAATCTCGCTCGAGAATAGGAGCCGTGTCGACAACGCCCCGAACAATGCTTCCCGGAACGCGACAAGACAGCCATTTTTTTAGAGCTCGCAATCGAATGTGAATCACGTCGTGGTAGTCTTGATCACCGCTTGCATAAGCCGCAACGCGACCACGTCCAAAGTCACGCATATCGTCGCGGTTGTCTTCTACATTGGAGTCGGCTTCCGTCCGCGATGGATGCTTACGCAAGCTGGCCGCTGGAGTGTAAGGCATCGCCAACATGACGATAGTTTTGGACTGTTCTAAAATCGATCTTGGGTTTTTGTATGCAGATTGCCGATCCGCAAGATAACTCATCGATCCGTGGTAACCATGCTGAATCCAAGTTTGGAATCGTTCAAAGCCAGGAGCGTCGATAGAATCAATTGATTCTATCCAACGAAAACCTTGCTGGTTTGCCTGATGCTTTAGATCTTGGAATGAGCAGGTCACTCAATGTTGCTTTGTTTGGTTGCGTCTTTAGATTCGATTGACATAGTCTGAGGAAATCGTAGGACAATCAGCGGTTTACATTTCGATTTGTCTACTGCGAAAACGCAACTGGCAGATCGGTCCAATCTTTCGATTGATATCGCTTCTCGTAATACAGTTTTAGTCCGTTTAACGAATGATAAAGTCCGCCGCACTCGAGATCTTCGTCCTTAGCGATTTCAAGCAACTGGCACAGTCGATCGACACCACGAACAATCCAGGGCTCGGAAAGTTGATTTTCATTGAGAGCAAACGCCAAGAACTCGATGGTATGCCCTGTTGAACTGATCATAACAGACAGATCGGGCGAAGCTCCCGGTCGTTCCGTATGGTTGGTCGAAAACGTTCCATCAGAATTCTGAAAGCGACGAATGCGATCGATCGATTCCTTCACGCGGTCATCGGCTTCCTTCCAACCGCCTGAAATGGGGACGTTTGGATTCAGATGCTTATAAAACCGAACCGCATGGGCGAGCCCGACCAAACGGTGCATGCCACCGCAAGGACTGCTTGCAAGGCTCTGCTTCGATTCGAATGACGCAAGTGGTTCGAGAGTCCATGTCTTTCCATCTTTTGCAACCCACGAAGCTTCGTTCGGGAAGTAGCGTGCAATTGCCTTGATAGTCCATGAGTATTCACGAACTGGATTATCGGGAACGTCCCATTGAGCTTGTCGCACCCAGTCCTCGATAGTGAAAGCCTTGCCGCGAGCTACGACGCGTCGTGAGAGCGGTTGGTCGAG
>JANODQ010000752.1:0-3421 GCA_031412775.1 Pirellulaceae bacterium
CAGCAGCCGAATTTGACATCGCATCTCAACTTCTTCCCGAAGACCCAACCCCTTATAACAACCTCGGAATGACCATGGAAGCAACCGGAAGGGGGCTAGAATCGCTTGAGTTCTATTCGCGTGCCTACGAACTTGCGCCGATGAACCCAATCTACCTCGGGAATTTTGTTCGCACGCGTATCCGGCTCGGCGAAGGCGATGACACGGTGATCGATCAATTGAAAGAACTTCAGTTCATTGAAACCCGCCCCGATTGGCTCGACTGGATAGCAGATCAGTTAACGCTCCAGCTAAATCCAATGCTCGACCGCGGCCCACCACCACCCAATTTAAGTAGCAGTAGCAAGAAAAAAGCAGAGTCAGATAAAAAAGCTGAACTTTCCGAACTCGATAATGGACCAAGCGAATCGAGTAACCACCTCATAATACCTGAACCCGAAGTCCCTGAACCAGAAATCATCGGTGAATCGATTCTTGTAGAGCCCCAACCCGATCCGATGCCAGAATTCGAGATGGAAGAACGCGTTCCACAATCTCGATCCATACTTCAATAATGTCCGATTGTTTCACGCAAACCTTTTTGCGAGCGCACGATTCATCTTTGCGTTACGAGCGAACCGGAATCGCAGGAATGTGCAATTAGTCGGCCTGTAAGCTATACTATTGTCATCGGTGACATACCCTAACGCGTCGTCGAATTTGGCCGCAAAGCATCATGTGTCGCGGTAGCATTCAACTCTCTCCTTGGCTCGCAACGTTCGGGATCTTCTCAACATGCAATTGAATCAAAGTACACCTGCATCAACACACCTATTTCATGTCGCTCGCCAAACTAGTGGAGTGCTGGTGACTGGAACACTGCTGGCCCTAGGGTTGCTTATCGCCATTGCTCCATACGGCGCGCTCGCGCAAGAGAAAGAAGCACCCAAGCCGGAGTCGCCTTGGTTAGTTATGCCTGGCAATCCAGCCAAAATACCCGATGGCGTTAGCAAACCCAAGAAGGTTGTTCTCATATCGGGTGACGAAGAGTATCGGAGCGAAGAGGCCCTTCCGATGCTTGCAAAAGTTCTTTCTGAGCAACACGGATTCGACACAGTTGTTTTATTTGCGATCAACCCCGAGACAGGAACTGTTGACCCTAACTACCAAAAGAACATCCCTGGACTTGAACATCTAAGCGACGCCGATGTGGCGATTTTCTTCATTCGATTTCGTCAGCTACCAGACGATCAAATGCAACATATTGCCGACTTTGCAAAGCGAGGCGGTTCATTGATCGCTTTAAGAACAGCCACGCATCCATTCAACTTTTCGGCTGACAGCAAAAGCCCTTTCGCTCCGTGGTCCTGGAACAGCAAAAAATGGCCAGGCGGATTCGGACAACAAATTCTCGGTGAAACATGGCACAGCCATCATGGCAAACACAAATCCGAGTCCGCGCGAGGCGTTATCCCAGACGCAGCCAAAGCGAACCCGATTCTACGCGGCGTAACAGATCTATGGGCCCCGTCTGATGTTTATGGAGTTGTTCATCTACCACCATCTGCAAACGTACTTGTGCTCGGCCAAATCCTCAAAGGAATGAAACCAGACGATGCACCGGTCGAAGATGGCCGCAATGATCCGATGATGCCTATGGTGTGGACCAAAGACTATCAACTGGAAGATGGAAAGTCTGGAAAAGTCTTCTGCTCAACAATGTGTTCTGCAATTGATTTGCTTTCCGAAGATCTTCGGCGGTTGATCGTCAACGCGACTTACTGGGCCGCAGATCTAGAAACGAAGATTCCCGAAAAGGCTTCCGTTACGATCAGCGAGAACTACAAACCATCTATGTTTGGGTTTCAGAAGGATCCCAATTTTTTCAAAGATCAGAAGATCCAACCCAAAGACTACGTGCGTTAGAAGGTCGTTTGCTGAAACAAACATCCTCGTAAATGCAACTGCGATTTTGGTCAGCATTTATCCGTGAAAGTTAGTGATCTTTAAACAACACTATCCAAACCACCAAACCTTCTTTGGCGTTTTGCGAAGTGCTGTAGCGCGTCGCGAAAATCCTCGCGACTGAATTCAGGCCATGACTTGGGCGTTATCCATAGCTCGCTGTAGCTGATCTGCCACAGTAAAAAATTGCTGATTCGCATTTCGCCACTTGTACGAATAAGCAAATCGGGATCTGGCATTCCTTGCGTATAAAGATGATTCTGAATCGTCGATTCGTCGATAGATTCCGGACGCAATGAACCTGACTTAACAGATGAGGCGATTGCTTGTACCGCGTCTACCAACTCCTGTCGCGCTCCGTAGTTGATTGCCAAACAAAGCGTAAGACCTTTATTTTCCGCTGTTGCTGAAAGCGAAGCATCCATTTCGTGAATAATATCAGCGGGAAGCCCCTCTCGCCTACCAATTACCTTCAAACGAACATTGTTCCGCATCATCATCGGTCGCTCTTGAATTAAATATTGCTTCAAAAGCGACATCAAAAAGTCGAGTTCCTGCGCAGGTCGTTTCCAGTTTTCATTTGAGAAACAATACAGCGTCAAGCACTGAATCTTCAGCTCGCAGCAGTACTCGATCATCGTTCGTACGGTATCCGCCCCACGCCGATGCCCTTCGATCCGAGGGAGTCCGCGAGCTTGAGCCCAACGCCCGTTACCGTCCATGATCATCGCAACATGCGCGGGCATAGCCGACGACTGGAGAATCGCATCGGCCGCAGTAGAAGTCACTTTCGCATCACCACGCCACCACCGCAACTGTCCCGACAACCACGATGCGAAGCGAATTTTCATAACGAATACTTCATTTCTAGTGCTCAGTAGAAAACTCAGTCCAGAAACATCGTTTGCTCGCGATCCGGTCCGACAGACACAACACCGATTGGTACACCTATTAAATCGGAGATTCGCTTCATGTATGTCTTGGCTTCGGCTGGCATCGCGTCGATGTCACGAACGCCGGTGACATCTTGGTTCCAACCTTTCAGCGTCTCGTAGATTGGTTTCGCGCGGCGAAGATCATCCGCTAAACATGGGAATTGTTCGACACGCTTCCCATCGATTTCGTATGCAACGCACACTTGAATCTCTTCGAAGTGCCCGAGAACATCCATCATCATCAGAGACAGTCGATCAATACCACTCAAACGAGCTGTGTAACGAACGGCTACCGCATCAAACCAACCGCATCGTCTCGGGCGTCCAGTAGTGGTCCCATATTCACGACCGATGTCACGAATCTTCTGGCCTGTCGCATCCATCAACTCGGTAGGGAAGGGCCCTCCGCCAACGCGTGTGGAGTAGGCTTTGCAAACGCCGATCACTTTCTTGATCCACTTGGCAGGTACGCCCGACCCGCTGCTAATTCCTACGCCCGATGCGTTGCTGCTGGTCACAAAAGGATACGTGCCGTGATCGAT
>JANODQ010000753.1:0-4176 GCA_031412775.1 Pirellulaceae bacterium
GCTAGATGGTTGTCATCAAACTCTTCTTGGTCCTGCCACTGATCGTAAGAGAGTTCGAGGTTTCCACGATACAAGGCATTATTCATAGCCTCTCTAATTGCAGTGCTCAATCGCCTTATGTCGTTGCCGGAAAGCAATTCCATTCCTGCTGCGATTTGCAAGGGAAGGTCTACAGCGGGGGCGATAAACTCAGGCTCGGACGGCAAATTGAGAATGAAATGGTTCTGAACCGCACAGTCAATCATACGTGCGTAAGTCTGATCCGTGCGCAAAACTCCAAGAACATCCTCAACCGTTTTTAAGAGCAGTGATTCTAGCAACGACTTAGGCACGTAGGCTGACGCCCCCCGCTGCAATGCTTCTGCGGCCAATTTCTCAGAACCCCGGGCGGTGACCAGTACGCTTGGGATATGAGGAAAATCGCTCCTCATCCGTTCCACTAGCTCCAAGCCACTCATGAGTGGCATTTCCAAATCTGTCACAACTAGTTCATAGGGAGCGTCCTCCAAACATCGAATAGCGCACTGGCCATCTTCCGCGCAGCTAACAGCATGCCCAGCCGACTCGAGCAAGATTCGCATCTGCATGGCCTGAGTCGCACTGTCTTCAACTAACAGAATGTTTGGCATGATGAGCTCGGAGATAAGGGTTGCTGAAAAGGTTTTAATGGCAAGCAAAGCGACTCAGCGCGACGTTAGATATTAACAACAGCACATTCGTAGCACAACAAGCCAGGCCAGACGCCGATGAACAAAACTAGGTTTATTTTCGCCCAGATTCATTTTTCCGACGGTTTTTCTCGGAGCGATGCAAACTCGTCGCCCTTGTTCCAGGTTTGCATTTGCTGTGCATTAGCAATTTCGCAAGCGATGTAAAAGAGTAACTGCGTGTCCTCGACTGCTCCTTCGAGATTCCAATTCGGGTCATAGTCGTCGCTGGTTTGGTGGTAGTGAGATTTGATCCAAGCATTGAGTTGTTCTTCGCCCCACCCGCTTGGCTTTCCCAAGACTCGCGTTCCGGCATTTAAGTAAAGCCCCGGAATGCCGATCTTGGCTAACGAAAATTGGTCCGAGCGGTAGTAAGAACCTTTTTCGGGAAACAAATCGGGAGTGACTATTCGCTCTTGGAATTTTGCAATTCGGTCGACGATTGCGTCAATGGAATTCTTGCCAGCTCCGATCAAGTGCACATCAGCCGTTCGCCCAAGATGATTGATTCCGTCCACGTTAATCACCGCCGAGACTCGACTGGGATCGACCGTTGGATGAGCCGCAAAAAATGCCGATCCAAGTAATCCTTGCTCCTCGGCTCCGACGGCCGCAACTAGCACCGATCGCTGCAGTGGACTGGGAAGTGATTGGATTGCTTTGGTAATTGCTAAGAGCGCAGAAACTCCCGATGCATTGTCGATCGCTCCGTTGTAGATCGCGTCCCCTTTGGCATCACGAGTTTCAGATCGGCCCAAATGATCATGATGAGCCATCAGTATCAGATACTCGTCCTTTAGTCTTGGATCTGATCCAGGAATCATACCGAGAACATTCCCTGTCGACTTGCTGCGAACAGCGGCTGAAAGCTCGAGGGAAATCTTGGTGTCCAGCGATACCGGTTTAAAATTACGAGTTTGTGCGGATTCAATCAGTGTCTTCAAATCGAGGCCCGATTGAGAAACAACTTTCGAAGCGGCTTCGCTAGTAATCCATCCTTTCATCTGCAACCGCTGCTCGTCGATCCCTTGCAGTTCAAACTCTTCTCCCGACCATGATGTTTGGATTACTGTCCATGGATAACCGGCTGAAGAATCGGTGTGAATGATGATCGCACCGATAGCACCTTGTTTGGCTGCACTTGCGTACTTGTAATCCCAACGTCCGTAGTAAAGCCGTTTGCGACCTGCGAAGAGAGCGGGATCGCTCTCGGGATCGTTGTTGAGCATGAGCAAGATTTTGCCGCGCAGGTCCTGCCCCTTGAAGTCGTCCCATTGGTATTCAGGGGCTTGGATCCCGTAGCCCACGAAGACAACTTCAGCATCTTGGATCGATACGGATTCAATTGGCTTACCCGCATTGGCGATCATGTCTTCGAAGTACTTCAATGACAAGCTTGAGCTTCCACTTCGAAATTCAAACGTGGCTGGATTTCGGGTAGTCACGCCAAGCATAGGAACTTGCTGGATCCAACCGCCCTTCAACTCCGACGTGTTACCGGCTGGTTCTAAACCCATCCCTTCCAACTTAGTCGATAGATACAGTTGCACTAAGTCATCTGAAGAAGTCCCCGGACCGCGGCCCTCCAGCAAGTCGTCGCTGAGAAAGCGGATCGGTGCGCGGATGGCTGGAATGGTGATTTGCTGAGCCGCTTGCAGAACTTCCGGAGCGGGAAGAAAAGGGCTGACGCTGGGTTGCTGAATACTGAGCTGATTAATACTGGGTTGATTAATACTGGGGTGCTGGGAATGGGCTGAGTCCGTCAACCACAACGAAATAAAACCCAAGGAAACGTTCAAAACGAGTCGAGGTAGCGGTGTTTTCATTTTTTCGTCGCTTGGGTTGGATTTCAGTCTGCGGAGAGTCTGGACTTTGTCGATTTGGCCATTACAAAGCCCAGCGTCATTTGACAGTCGGTTTTACTGCAATACAATAGAACTTAGATTCAGACGAGTCGGTTCCGGAGATGCGTCCTGTTGTTTGGGTAACGTGATCTTACTGGCCTTCGCCGCTTGTTGTTGGATGTTTCTACGCTTGGGTCGATCTGGCGATTGAGTCGAATTGGCTTTAGCGGATGTTCTGTTAGTCTCCAACCTGCGACGGAAAACAAAAAATGTTTGGTTTAGGTACAACTGAAATCTTGATTTTTTTGGTGATCGCCACCCTTTTGTTTGGCAGCGCCAAGATTCCCCAATTGATGCGAAATGTCGGCCGCGGTGCCAACGAATTCAAAAAGGGGATGCGAGAAGAATTCGACGAACCGGTCGAGACCGTGTCGAAGGACTCGGCTGCTAAAAAAGACTCCGTTAGCTAGGTAGCCCCACATGCTTGGACTTGGCTACAGCGAAATGATGCTCTTCGGCATGATCGCGCTTTTACTCTTTGGGTCAAAGCTCCCAGAAGTGGCACGTAACTTAGGCGGTACCTACCGAGAGCTGAAGAAGAGTGTTGGAGAATTCCAAAAGGAGTTTCAAGGCTTAACCAACCTCGACGCCCCGCCGCCCTCACGCACCAGCTACACCCCCGACGAGCCCGTCGTATCCGAGACGAAAACGACCGCTGCGAAGTTCGTTCCACCACCCGAAGACGGTGAGTAGGCTTTTTAAAGTGTCAAACCACTCTGGGTTTGACAACGAATACCAACCGATTTGGTAGTTCGCGATTACCGACCAATTGTTGGCGGGTTGTTCACGAAGAAGTCTCGAGGGCCTCGGTTCGTATAGTACGGATAAGCGGTTTGAGCCGCAGTAACGCCCGAGCCACCGCCTTCAGGGTTGCGGTATGCGTGATGCGAAAGTGCTTTTTGGTAGTCAGTCCCGCCTCGCTGCCAACCAATGTGTCCAGGTCGGCAACCAGTCGGTCCACAACCGGTCTGACAGTTGCGACATTTACCATGAAGGCCGTGACAACCTGTAGCAGTCAAGACTACGCCCAAGACTAACACGAATGTACCAATGTATTGTTTCATAGATTAACTCCTTTAGTCCCAGTGCAATGTCGTTGACGAAATCAAAATCGTCAGCACAGGCTCTATCGAACTAATCGGCACGGTCACTACAAGCGAGTAATCTGACCTACGCGCAAACTATCCGTTGTCGCCAGGCTGCCTGAATTGCCAGGCTTCGCCAGGCGTAAAGTCTTGCTTGTGTGAATGTCAAGCAACTCACGGCTCGTGGTATCCTGAGCCGTGACCGCTAGCTCCGGATTCCCCCCGCTAACCTTTCTAACAACACAAGCCTTTGATCGCCGCGCGTCACCCGTGGCTAGCGCTATCGGCACAGGTTTTATCAGCCCAGCCCCTGAGCAATCGCGTCTCTGAGTTTTTCAAGCCGTTTGGGCGAAACACTGACACGCGTTCCAAGCTGCTGCGCGAAGAGCGAAACGCGATACTCCTCAATCATCCATCGATACTCAACCATTTTTCCGATCGGCCATCGAACCATTGTGGCCGTTGCTGCCGTTGGCTTGG
>JANODQ010000754.1:0-2208 GCA_031412775.1 Pirellulaceae bacterium
GATATTTGGAAGTAATACAAGCGGCAAGCTTCAGCCTACCCAAGAATCCATCCGAACTAAACCGTCCGAATCAGACTTTAATATTGGTCATACTTTTCGCGATGGTGTCCAGTGGAAACGGTGGTTGATCTTGCTCTACGCGGCCTCTACGCGACAGTTGCCGACATCGGTTGCCCACACCGGTTGCCCACACCGATCGATTGGGCTGCTTCGATTACTTTCGCCATGTTGATGCTTCCTGAGCCGATTTCTTTGAAGGCTTCGTTGGAGATCTTGCGGTTGCGGCGAATGTCGACTGGAGTAGAAGCCATCGATCGATCATGATCAAAGTCTCATTTCGAAGTTGCAAAATAGCGGTTTTTTTAGGGAGTAGGTCTACCCAATTTCTTGGAAAACGAGTATCTAGCTACCCGTGGGAACCGATTGCGGTTCGTAGCGAGGATAGCTAACTTGTTTATCCGAAACTATTTAACACTATATTTGGTTGAGAAAGAATAAGGGAAGTACGACATGTCAGCCATCGACGAAGAGGTTTTTTCCAAGGTTCAGTCTGCGTTAGTCGATGCTTTGGGGGTCGACGATGATGAAGTAACTCCAGAAGCGACGATGGTCGGCGATCTGGGTGCCGAGTCGATCGATTTCTTGGATATCGTTTTTAAGCTTGAGAAAGCCTTCAGCATCAAGATTCCTCGTGAGGAGCTATTCCCCGAAGATATCTTGACCAACGCCAACTACATCAAGGATGGAAAAGTTGCGGAAGCAGGCTTGGCCGAATTAAAGAAGCGAATGCCTTGGGCAGATCTTACAAAGTTCGAGAGCAATCCCCGCGTTCAAGATTTCGGCGATCTGCTCACGGTAGGTGACCTTTGCCGCTACGTACAGTCAAAGCTTTAGTCCTCTGAGAGCTTTCGAATAGCATGCGATGGTTTTGGATCGATCGTTTTGACGAATTTGTGCGGAACAAGCACGCGGTGACTATCAAGAATGTTACCTTCGGTGAAGAGCCGTTGGATGACTACATGATGGGACACCCACACTATCCGCATTCGCTTGTGATCGAAGGAATGGCTCAGACGGGCGGTTTGCTCGTCGCCGAGCCTTCGGGATTTCAGAAGCGTGTCGTTCTGGCGAAAATTGGCAAGGCCATCTTTCACCGACAAGCTCTTCCGGGAGACCAACTTCGACTGCAAGCAGACATTCAAGATGTTCAAGATTCTGGAGCCGTTATTGCGGGTTCAGTGACGATTAATGGGGAGCTTATGGCGGACCTCGAAATATGGTTTGCCTTCTTGGACGATCGCTTTGGCCAAGGCTCTCTGTTTCCGCCAGCCGAATTTTTGCGAGTTCTCCGCGTGCTGCGACTGTATGATGTTGCAGTCGATTCATCGGGGAATCGACTCTCGCCGCCGGAAGAATTTCTGGCTGCCGAACGGGCTGAATTTGCTGCTGGCTAGCTTTGGATTTCTTCGTGCGAGAAACGGAAATCTGAACTCGGGTGCTGCTCAGCAATTTGCAGTAAAATTAATACCCCGTGGCTAGCGCTCAGGAAATCCTGAGCCGTGAGCTCCGGGTTCCCCCCGTTAAATATTCTATTAATTCAAACTATCAGTCGCCGCGCGTCACCCGTGGCTAGCGCTAACGGCTAAGTGATGATCAGATTAGATTGGGCGTGTGGTTGGAGCGATTCTGGCTTAGAATAATGGCTGGTCTAACAGGATTTATAATTTGCAAGACGGTTGGTATCGTTTGCTCGGTAAGCTTTTGGAGTTCAATTGAATGCGTCGACGTGTTGTTGTGACAGGTGTTGGATCGATCAATCCACTTGGAAACGATGTTCCAACCGTCTGGAAGGCGCTTCAGGAAAGCAAAAGTGGCGTTGCGGGCATTACGATCTTTAATGCTTCGGGTTTTCCGACCACGATTGCTGCCGAAATCAAAGGCTGGGACGTTAGTCACGCTGGCGAAGACATAGAAGTTTGGAATCGACGTGGTCGTCACTCGCGATTTGCAATTGGAGCCGCCAAGCAAGCCGTCGAAGATTCTGGCTTTCTGGATCATCACAAGGATCCGACTCGAATCGGCGTGTACATGGGAGCTGGCGAAGGGAGCCAAGACTTCTTGAAGTTCACAGCAACAATGGCTGCTGGATTTGCAGGTACTGACACGTTTGCATTGAACCCGATGATGGAATACGGACTTAAGAATTTG
>JANODQ010000755.1:0-13460 GCA_031412775.1 Pirellulaceae bacterium
GGTGGCCAAAGCGACTGCCGTTATGGTATCTCCGTCTTGAACGGGCACCACTAAGTTGTTCCCTGCAAAATCACTTATCACTGCGCCTGTTGGGATTCGCAAGATGACCGTGCCGGCGGTGGTCGGCGTGACCGTGACCGAAAAGACGCCCGGTGTATTTTCCGTGATCGCACCGATGGAAATGGATGCAGTGCCCGCGTTGTTGAAATCTGTAGCACTGACCGATCCGTCCAAAATGTCTTCGCTAAATGTCAACGTGTAGGTCAGTGGCGTGTTTACAAAAACGGAATTGTCGGCGTCGCCATCGTCGATCGTGACAGTGGGGGGCGTCGTGTCCGTGAATGTGCTGAAGGTGTAGTCGGCGACAACAGGTAAATGATCGCTAACCGTAGTCAACAGGGTCAGCAGTGTGAGTCGATTGGCTAGTCCACTAAGAGCGGTACTTGCAGTATCGTTAACGCTTCCATTCAACACAACGCTGCCGTTATTGCCGAACACATGATAGGTTCCGGTTCGATATTCTAAGCCCGCACTGTCTGTTAACTCGCCGGAGATCAACTGAAAGTCAAACCGATCATCTAGCCCGCCGCCGGTGAATCCACTCGGCGGATTCGCAGATGGAGCTTGTGTGAAAGTGTCTCTGAAGCTGGAAGTTCCGCTCCAGTTTCCGATTCGATTGATTGGGTCAAATGCTTGGCCGTTGCCAACACCAATAATCGATTGGAAGCCAGATTCCGAACCTCTGTAAACATTGAAATCGCCGACATACAGAATATTCTTGCCATTGCCTAAGGCATCGGCGTTGCTACGAATTGCTTGAACCTCAACCAGCCTACGTGCCTCGTCCTCCGACGTGTCGGCGGATTTCCAGTGGCTGTTGTAAACATAGAAATCAGTATTGATCCCGCCACCAATCGGTTGAAAGTGATGTCGCAGCGTTTGACGAGCTTGCCCTGAAGTGCTGATCGTCCCAATGGTGGTTTCACCGAGCAATTGAAGCGTCTGCGAATTATAAACGACGCCCTGCGTGCCAGCCCCTGTCGTCAACCCAGCCAATGTTCCAGACACATAAATGCCAGCACCGTAAATCGCGTTGAGTAAACCGGCAACGGTGGAAGTAGCAGTTTGCACAAGGTCGACTTCTTGCAGTGCGATCAGGTCAACCTGACGCGAGAAGCCCGCCACAATTTCGCTTCCCACTCCCTGTAGTAGCGTATTGAGCCCGGTCCGGATTGCCCCAGTGTCGCTCGCAATGTTGTAGCTGACAACTCGCAAGTTCGTGGTCGTCAGCGTCGCGCCACTGTCAGTGATTGTGGCGGTGATGCTGGGGATCGTGAACGCGTTATAAGCCGTGTCGCTGCTGCTGGCAGAATGAGTGATCGTACCAAAGTGTGTCCCCTCGGCATTGGTGTCGTTCACTGCTGTAACCGTGACAGCCTGCACTGTCGCCCAATTAGTCGCAGTAAAGGTCAACGTGCTGGGAGACGTCAAAAGTTGGCTCCCAGGGTTAATCGTAATTGTCACATCTGCGGTAGGCGCTGATTGCAGAGCAATCGAGTAAGTATCCGTAGCGCCGCCTTCAGTAACCGCCGTTGAGCCTCCGGATTCGATGACCGAGACACCAGGGATTGCTGTAGTTGAAGTCGAAATCGTGAAGTCATCAACTGACAACCCGTCGTCAGCGCCGGAGGCATTGAGATCAGTCCAGCGAACCCAAAAAGTGGAGTTCGCTGCCAACGTCAAACCGGGAATGGTCGTGCTTGAAAATGCGAGTTGATTGGCAGCCGCATTCCCGTCCAATGCACCTAACGTTCCGGTGGTCACGGGGGCCACAAAGTCGAGTGCATCGACGTCCGTCCAAGTGCCGGTCGTAAAACTTGTTGCATCAGCACTGAACTGGAAATCAAGTCGGTCGATTCTGGCCGCCGTTCCCAACCGCCATTGCTCGCCAGTGTAGGAAACTTGAATCGAATCAAAACTGTTAGCGGTTGCATTTTGGAAAGAGGCGCCGATGGTTGAATTCACGCTTCCGCTTTGAAGGGTTCCAAAAGCTCGATCCGTGAGAGCGTTGATGCCAGCGATGCCAAAACTGTACGTATCTCCTGCGTTCCCCGAACCATTGTTAGTGCCATAGCTTGTATTGCCGCTGGTGCCAGTTTCCGCAAATGCCCAACCTTGCATCACGTTCACGCCATCTGGAAACATTCCACCCGTGACAGCCGTTGTGCCTGAGTTGGCGAGCGAGGTGAAGTTCTGTGTGTAAGCTGCACCCGACAATTGGGCGGCTGCTAACACTCGTCGGTCTTCGAGCACTTCAATACACAGACTGCGAAGAAATCGCTGCCTTAGGCGAATGGTACGAGACGAAACAGACCAAGAAGCGGGCTTGCGCATAATGCTACTCTTATCGTTGAATTCAGTACAATCTGCCCGCCATTAGAATTCATGGTGCAACGAAAGACTAGCGAAGGGGGCGAAGAAAGATTTGTTAAGGCCTGATAAAGCGAGCGGACAAGATGAGAGATACCCTTGGCATAGGCGACCAACCTTTGATGAATTTGCCAACGCAGGCTGGATGCCCATGCCACATCGGCAAACTGAAAACCGACACTCGCCAAATGATCTTGTCAACCGAAGTACCAAGGCGAATACGAATGCTATCCGGTCAAGTTTCAATCGAAGCCGCTTAGGTTGCTGAGACTTAGATTGCTTACGCCAGACCTAACATTCACACAGCCGTTCACTACAGAAATTAGTCGCGATGCCGCTAATATTACCAAAGCCGATCAGACCAACAGAGACAATCGGAACATCGCCAGAAGTCGCTACCAGCACTTAAGCTTTTGTCATGTTAAGCTGCCGTAGCCATACTCGACCGACGACGCCGGTAGTAGATTCCAGCCGAACAAAGTCCGAAGAGCAAGATAGAACTTGGCTCGGGGACGGCAGCAATATTGAACGAACTGGACGCATTCGCAATGGTATTGCCTCCAAAAAAACCTGCTGTGTAACTTATCGGGTAGCTACCCAAGGCAAGCCCACTGGTGTTAATCAATAATGTTGCCAACGGTGTTATTGTGTTAGGAACCCTCTGGGGCGCAGGGACCAAATCAAACGTGGGATTGCCTTGCCCGTCCAAAATTGGAACGCCAAATTCGTCAAAGGCTTGTTCTAAGGTTCCGAAGTTAATGTTTAGTGTCGCGACGTTTGCTAACCCCAGGTCGCGATTAAACGAGGAAGCCTGACTCAGTATATTACCATTTCCAAGAAACCCAACTGCACCGAATGTTCCCGCGTTTGGTGCATTGAATACCGCTTGCGACGCTCCCACGTTACCAAGCGTGAAGTCACCGCCAATGGATATACGTGATTCGCCAGCTGCAACAGAACTGATAACGAAGACGTCAATAGATTGGATCCCGCTGTTTGCAGTGAAAGTCTTCGGCGGACTAAAGGTTAACGTGAGTGCGGCATTCCCAGTAGCAGCTAAAAAGCTGAAAGTAATAAGCACCGCTAAGAGATTGTTGACCGTTTTCATGACTAACTTAACTAAAGGAGGATGCCGTCCGGAATGACGGTGGCTCATTATCGTAATCGAATAACACAGAGAGGCCAGGATTTTTTTCTTAGATTGAACGTAAATTTCGAATAATTCTGCCAGTTCACCCGCGGTCAAAACTGGTTGGAAGCCGATGCGACTTCGGTAAACAAGAATTCGCCGCCAGCCTAAGTCCTGCAAAGAACCTCGCCTCAGCGGACAACGAGTTTTCTTCTTGCGACAGACGCTGCAAAAACTCGCCAGATTTCCAATCAACGTGAATCTTGTCTGTTAAGCAGTTTGTTGCTCGTACTTGATTCGCCCGTGGTAGATAGCGGTTAGGCTTTTGAGCAGCGAGTGTTTTACCGTGTTTAACTGTGCGAGCGTGATCGAACATTCATCTAACTGGCCGTCGGTGAGACGCTTCATGGTGATTGTGTCGATGAGGTTTTGCAATCGGTTGGGAGTGGGTTCCACGAGTGTTCTAGCTGCGCTTTCAACGGCATCGGCAAGCATGAGAATCGCGGCCTCGATGGTCTGCGGTTTGGGACCTGGGTAGCGAAAGGTGCTTTCAGGTACTTCTTCGGCGTTGGGATCGTTCTCGGTCTTTTTCGCTTCTTTACGATAAAAGTATTCCACCAAAGTTGTGCCGTGATGCTGCTCAATAAAGTCGATGAAGGGCTTGGGCAAATGATGTTGTCTTGCAAGGTCAGCGCCATCTTTGACGTGAGCAATAATGACGAGCGTGCTCATCGCAGGTTGTAATGAGTCGTGAAGGTTCGCGCCTTGAGCTTGGTTCTCGATGAAATATGTCGGCTTGAACATTTTACCTATGTCGTGAAAGTACGCACCGACCCGCACGAGTAATCCATGCGCTCCAATACTATCAGCCGCAGATTCAGCGATAGCGGCGACATTGATACTGTGGTTGTAGGTTCCTGGAGCACGCTGCGCAAGCTGCCTCAAAAGTTTATGGCTTGCATCGCCAAGTTCTAAAAGTCGGAGATCTGTTTGTACTTCAAAGATCGACTCGACATACGGCAAAAGCCCTGTCATCAGCATTCCGGCGAGGATTGTGGCGAGCGAATTTCGAAATGCTTCTTGTGTCAATTGCCGTAAGAAAGTCCAGTTATCCCAATAATTGTTACCCGTTCCAGTTTGCATCAAATCCACGACGCTGACGGCTTCAATTTCGTTGGTAATTCCGTTGATCTGTCCGACCATTACACCAACGCCGATGGTCGTAAATCCAGTCACGATCGCTGCAATCGCAGTGACTTTGATCAGGCGATTACGCGTTCGGATTCGACCCAGCAGAAGCGTCGTTGAAGCGCCTGCTGACATCAAAATCACGAACTCGGCAAGGTCCATACCAAGGGACAAAGTCACAGCCAGCGCGAGTGCCGTAAGCAGTACCAAAGTGATACTTCGGCCGTACGCGATTGTGGCGGTTGCTGCGAAAATTACAAACGGAGCCACTTCGGCTCTCCAGGGGTCTTTCGCTGTCACCGTGCAAAGCAACAGACAGATCGAAGCCAAGCCTAAGATGCGAGCCAACTTCCACGTGTCGGTCAGGAGTGACCGATCGAATTGATAGTGAATAAAAAGTCCACACAACAAATACAAGGCCATAATCATCCCGGTGTATGCGGCGAGGCGTATCAAAATTTCGGCAAGACTTTGTTGTTGAATCCATGCTGCATACTCAGCTCGCAGGATTTGGATATCGTCTTGTCGAAGAGGAACGCCAGCGGCTACCATCGTGGTCTTGGATGGAAAATACGTGAACTTCGCGGGGATTACTGAAAGCTCCTTTTGTCGTCGCGCGAGCTCCGTAAGATCTGGTCGGTACATCAGCGTTTCGGGGAGTCGCGACTGAAGAAAGTTCCAAACTAAACCGCCCACGACTTCTGCATCAGGCGTATTAAATTCGCGTCGAAACTCTTTGGCTAACGATTCGCCAATAGAAGCTGAAACTTCAGCAATTCTCACGCGACTAGTTTCGACTTCGATCGCATCTGGCTCTCGGCCTGTTGTGAATACTTTGATAAAGCGTTGATTGCCACCTTCGATTGCGTGGGACAAATTCTTAAGTAATCCGGTCTCTTCAAACGGAAGCAAGACACGTCGAACTACAGAATCAAACTTTTCAATTTGACCATCCTCTGCCAGCACCGACTGAATCGCCGCTAAGGCATCTTGAGGACTGATCGTAGATTCAGCACGCTGACTGGGAAGAAACTGGTCGAGCGTTTCTAGTTTTGCGACCGAAAGAGCATTGAATTTGTCTGGTCCGCGAAGCCTAAGTGCCTGCTCCTTTACGGCTCCACGAAGCTGTCCGATCTGCTGAGGCCTATTCTCGTATAGGCAGATTACTTCTCGGGCAGCCAGACTACGAAGCGTCGCAGTTTTACTTCCGTCGAGCATTTCAAAGTAGACCCTCGCCACGATTGCTCGTGGGGGAATGTAACCTTGGCGGTAAGCAAATGGCGGATTCCAGCCTTGAATAGCAACGGTAATGATTACCGCAAAAGCGGTCGCCATGAGAACGCGAATCATCGCAGCGCGTTGAGTCAGGCGTTCCCACCAACCATTCCAAAACGAATCGAATTGCAGATTTGCAACACGGTCGCTTCTTTTTCGAGCAGGAGAATTGGCTGACATAAACTTTTTGTAAATGAATACTTCGGCTGAACGCGTCGGACCTTTAACGATCAGAATCGACGATCAACGATCTTCCGACTTGGGCATCAAACCAGCGGTCGCATGACCAGGAGCGTCATAAGCACGAACAATGTGATGCACCAAAGCGTGCCGAACGATATCTGATTCACTCAGCCGCACAAACGCGATCTCCTTGATCGACTGCAACCTTTGAGCCGCATCGCGAAGACCGCTCGTGACGCCTGGCGGCAAATCGACTTGAGAAATGTCCCCCGAGACAACGACTCGAGAGCCTTCGCCCATTCGAGTAAGAAACATTTTCATCTGAGCGACGGTTGTATTTTGTGCTTCGTCCAAAATGATGAACGAGTGATTTAGCGTTCGCCCTCGCATGTACGCAAGTGGGATAACTTCGATCGCATCTTGCTCCATGAGATACTTGACTTGATCGAAGTCGACCATCTCGTTAATCGCATCCAAGAGCGGTCGCAAATACGGATTCAGTTTCGCCTGCAAGTCACCAGGCAAGTATCCAAGGCTTTCACCGGCCTCAACTGCGGGACGAACTAAAACGATTTTACGAATTTGCCGAGCCTTTAAAGCTTCGACCGCAGTCGCTACTGCGAGATACGTTTTACCGCAGCCAGCCGGCCCAATGCAAAATGTCATGTCGTGCTTGCGAATTGCTTCGACATACTTGGACTGTCCTTCGGTTCGCGGCTTGATTCTCCGATGCGCGTTTCCGATCGCGATTTCTTGGCGGTACTCGGGCGAAGGATCTGGTGAGAAGGTTTGCGAGCTGGCTGATGATGAGCTTGCACTTGAGTTGGAGCTAGATGCAGAGTTATTTCGGTCCGGTGGCAGTGTTAAAAACGGACGCTCTTCGTAAGATTGCCGACCGCTGTTTCCGCTCCTGTTGCCTGCGACTCGGCCCAGTTGGTCGGCAACTTCATCGGGCCCAATGTGCCCCTTTTTGTAAACACGATCTTTGAGCCGCTCCAGAATCTCGGTTGCCAATCTGACCGATTCGCTATCGCCCGAGACGCGAATTTGGCCACCGCGATGGGTGATCGCAACGCCGAGTTGATTTCGAACCGCTTTGAGATTTAAATCTTGCGGACCAAACAACTGCCGAACAATTTCGGGATCTGACAAAGTTAATGTTGCTTCCGACATACCGAAATTCGTTCCTTTGGCGAATGTAGCTTCTCTGTGAATAGCGAAACAAACTTCGCGATTGTCTCCGCTTACCTCCGCATTATATCCAACCTGCAACCATTCCAAGATACCCTACGATGGTGGTCGGAAGTAACGAATCTGTTACATCCCATATGCCACCCAGGCCCGGCAAGAGCGATCCGCTGTCCTTTGCTCCGACCGCCCGTTTGACCATAGATTCTATTAAATCCCCAATCAAACCGGTGATTCCTAAAATCAGTCCCAGCAGTCCGGGCCCCCACATCGGAACCTGAGAATGATTCGAAAAGAATCCCGGGAAAAAAAATTGAAAAAAAACAATTGCAACGATCATAGCGATTGCAAAGCCGCCGATTGCCCCTTCGACGGTTTTCCCGGGGCTGATATGTGGGCACAGTTTAGTGCGTCCAAAACTCTTGCCAACAAAGTAGGCCCCAGCATCGCTGCTCTTGACGATCGTTGATATGCCAATGAGGGCCAAGATCGCTTCGTTGGGTGCCCTTTGCAATCGCATCGCTATCCACATTGCCCCCAGCCCACCGCAGTAGATGGTAATCAGTGACAAACAAGACCATTGCATCAAAGGACTCGACGAGTCTTTCCTTGAGCTGAACAACACAACCGTTGCCGATAACATCAAACCTAAGAAGCAACCTACACTAATCCACTGAAGCAACGGACCATTGCCCCAACGGTCTTTTGTCCATCCTGGATCGCCGATAACAAGCGGTAGAAAAAGCGGAACCATACCAACTAAAATAACGACACCCGATGTCGTGACGCCAATCCATGAAGAAAGTTTTGTCACACTAGCCGTTAACGAGCCAAACTCCCAAGCCGTTCCGCACGCTAAGAAAAGCATCGCAGGTGCAAGCCATAAACCGGGCTGACGGAACAGCGGTTGGTATGCGTCCAGATAAATCAGTGTCAGTACTGAACCAATTAGAATCGCTGCCGAAAGTAGTCTATGCGAAAGCAAGCCCAAGCCACCTTTTCAACGGAACAAAATGTACAGTCGCGACGTAGCAGGACAATTTATTTACGGTCTCCCCAGTCGTTCCTGCGAACCAACCTTTGAAAAGCATAAGCCCCCAGGAAACCATGCGAAAGACACATTCAGCGATTTGCCCGACTTTTGAGCCGGTTCGCGACCAAAGCATCGTCGGAACGAATGTAAACGGCTATAACTCTAGGTGGTAACTTGACACTACATCAACCATCTTAATTGGACTCCATGCAAACTCTTTCGGTTTCTAAATACGTTTGTAACAGTCTTTGGCATTATCGATGGATGCAGATCCCGATTGCGTTGGGAGTCGCTGCGGCAACCGCAGTGATTGTCGGTGCTCTGGTGGTTGGAGACAGTGTCAGGACATCGCTTCGCGAGCTCGCACTCGATCGACTTGGTAAGGTCGACCATGTTCTCATCGCACCACGATTTTTTGATCAATCGACACTCTCCAAATGGATGCCTGGCGATTCGATCGACAACGAAATCGGCAACAAGATTACTAATATGATGGAAGGAGTCATACTCTTTCCGCGATCGACTGTTGAGAAGAAAACAATCGATGCTGAAACAAAAGTTCAGTCGAACGATACAACCGAGTCCGGCAAAGCTCAGTCTGATAAACAATCCGACAGTATTCGGATCGCGGGCGGTGCTCTTTGCATCGGGATCGAACCATCGTTCTGGTCGCTCGGAGACTTCGCCGATTCGCCGCAGATTGCAGACGATGAAGCGATCGTAAACATGGCGTTGGCGGAAGAGCTAGGAGTCGATGTTGGCGACCGGATCTCTGTTCGGCTGCCGTCATTGCAGGCTGTTCCCGCTGATAGCCCGCTAGGCAAACGTGACGAATCAACAGTTAGCCTAACGAACCTTCGAGTCATCGCGGTCCTTCCCAATCGTTCGCTTGCCCGATTCGATCTTCGCAGTAATCAACGACCAGCCAGAAACGTCTTCGTTGCCAAGTCGGCGATCCAAGCTGTCTTAGACCGCCCAAATCAGATCAACGCCGCTTTCGTTTCGATGCCAAACGCAACCAACAAGAAACAAGCCGCTCTAGATACCGTTGCTGCATCCGATCAGGCAGATGAACTACTCGAAAAACTGCCGGTAACGCTTGCCGATTTAGGTTACGCAATCAAACCTGTTATACGAAAATTTCCAGATGAAACTATCGGCGAAAAAGCGAATAACAACACTTCGAAGTCGATCATCGATTATCTGCAAATCACCAGCGACCAATTGCTCATTCAACCAGACGCACTCGCCGCCATCGAGCAAGCGATCCCGCTGCATGATAAAAGCAGCAACAAGCAACATCGAGCAAGCGTGCTGGCCTATCTCGCCAACGGGATTACTCGAGTAACCCCGGCAACGAATGAGCCCGCAGATGATCTCGCAGACGAACCCGCAGATTCAAAAAATCCGACCGCCATCTCCAACACCATTATTCCCTACTCGACTATCGTTGGTCTTGACCCTGAATCCTTAAAAATACCTTCGATCGGATTTGATACAGCGGGTAACGCCGACGATCTGAAGCTTTGGATAAAGGGGCTCCAGAACGATGAGGTGTTGATTAACACTTGGCTCGCCGAGCAGACCGAAAGCAAGCCTGGAGATTCGCTGAAAATTGATTACTTCGTTCCTGAAACTGTTGACGGAACAGAAGTTGAAAAATCGATTATTTTGAGAGTTGCGGGTATTGTTCCGATTACCGAACCTAGCTCGGGATATCGCCGCAATCGCTCGGCAAAGTTCTCGGAGCCTCCAACGCAATTCAACGATTCGGAAATGGTCCCGAAAGTCCCAGGGATCACCGATCAAGAATCGATGAGCGACTGGGATCTACCGTTCGCACTTACTCGAAAGATACGCGACGAAGATGACAAGTACTGGAACAACCATCGATTAACTCCCAAGCTCTATATGAGCCTTAGCCAATCACAAAAGTTGTTTGGATCACGTTTTGGAAGCGTGAGCTCGATTCGAATAGCGACTAACCCTGAGCCGATGGCGCTAGCCACGGGTGACCGCGCAACAAAGTCTGTACAGATTGCACCCGAGGCTGGCGCCTACGGCTCACGGGGGGAACGTCAACAACAACTCGAAGCGTCGTTGCTCACTGCATTGAAATCGACGATCAAGGATTTAGGATGGCAAGTGCTTCCGTTACGCGCTCAGCAGATAGCTGCCTCGAAGGGGACGACTCCCTTCGATGCACTTTTTTTGGCTTTGAGTATGTTTGTTATTGTCTCGGCTTTGCTTTTGGTGTCACTTCTTTTTCGATTGTCGATTGAGCGTCGTTCGACTGAGTGGGGACTGCTCAAGTCGATCGGAATACCTGCTGGACGCATCCAAAGTATCCTTCGATTCGAAGGGGTATTGTTGTCGACGATCGGATCTGTGGTCGGAGTTGGCTTGGGTGTCGCTTATGGGTACGGAGTCATCGGCTTGCTGAAATCTTGGTGGGTGGGAGCCGTAGGTACACCGTTTTTGGATTTCCACGTCAAGCCACAGACGCTTGTGATCGGCAGCCTTATCGGTATCGCGATGGCTTCGTTGACCACCTTTGTTTCTGGCAGGTTCGTCAATTGGCAATCTCCGATCGCACTTTTGAAAGGTATCGCGAACGAGGTTTCAGGCAAGAACTCACAACGGTCAACATGGTTCTCTCGTTGGAGTGCAATAGCGGGCATCGTTTTTTGGATTCTTCCAGTCGCCACAGTCGGTATTGGGCTCTTTCAAACCGGACCGGCCGCGGCGGGAGCGTTTGTTGGAGCAGGGATGCTAATGTTGTTTGGACTGGTTGCAGTTTCGTACCGAATCATGAAAACGGCCCCGGCTGCTTCCAATAAATCGACTGACCAATCAATGATTCGGATGACACTCGCTTCATTGGCGATTAACAGCGTCCGTCGTAATCCGTGGCGATCTGTTCTTGCGATTGGATTGATGGCGGTTGCAAGCTTTCTCATCTTGTCGATTAGTCTTTTTGAAGCCTCCCCGGACGCAGCCGGGACCGGTGGCTTTGATCTGATGGTTCAGTCAACCGTTGCTGTTCCAAAGAATCTGGGAGATTCATCCTATCAGCGTGAGACGCTCGGCGATCGATCGGCGTCACTTGCCAACACGTCGATCATCCCGATGCGAGTTCGTGATGGCGACGATGCTGGATGTAGCAATCTCTACCAGGCCGCTCAACCGCAAGTCTTCGGGGTCAGTAATCGACTTCGCATCTGGGCAGAGGAGAACGCCAGCGACAGCTCGAAAAACAAGACTCCACGAGCGGATTTTGCTTGGGCTGCCAGAGGAAACGTTGCCGACAACGCATCACCTTGGATTCTACTGGAAACGCCTGGCGAAGGATCAGCCGAATCGCCTGTTCCTGTCATCTTGGACCAAAATACAGCGTTATGGGCACTTCATTTAACGGGAACTCCCGGGGAAGAATTCCACTATGAGATGGGGAACCAAACGGTGTACTTCAGGACAGTTGCTGTGCTTCAAAACACAATCCTTCAGGGGAGCTTGCTCATTGGCGAATCCAATTTTCAATCGCTTTTTCCTGAAATCAGTGGCTATCGACTTTGGCTGGTCCGCGACGAAGCAAAGACCGGCGACGCATCAATAAACGATTTATCAACCAATGACTTGGTGTTCCGTGTGGAAAAGATCGCTAGTGCTCTTGAAGGCGGATGGTCCGACGAAGGAATGGACGCAGCTTCGACGAGGAGCATCCTTCAAAATCTTTTGGCTGTTCAGAACACTTACTTGAAAGCCTTTCAATCACTTGGTGGTTTAGGACTTCTACTAGGAACGTTTGGATTAGTCGTAGTCCAGATGCGGTCGATTCAAGAACGTCGTCCTGAGTTAGGGCTAATGAAAGCAATCGGTTGGTCGGAGTCAAGGCTAGGCAAACTGTTACTGCTCGAGTCGTTTGCATTGCTTGGATGGGGAATGGGCATTGGCGTTATTGCAGCTTTCTTTGCAATTCTTCCAACGCTGATTCAAGGGGCGATACCTGTTGGCGTTATCACACCAGCACTTACGCTGATTGTCATTAGCCTATTTGGTTTGTTGAGCGGACTTGTTGCCGTGTGGTATGGCACAAAGGTTCCGATGCTCGCTGCACTTAGAAGTGAGTAGAGGCGAATGCTGCATTTGTGAGAGCAGCAATAAAAAAACGAGAAGCTTCGGCCACGCGATTCGCAACACATCCATGTAGCAAACCTCATTGAAGCTTCTCGTTTGGTTGAAGTTTTAGTCTTCAGTGTAAGATGGTCAATAGTTATTCTCATATGTTATGAAAAATTCTTTTCGAATGCTACCTGTAAATAATGAAGCTTGTGACATACGAAACGTTTGACTGTTGAAACTATGACCTTCTTTGCGACCTCCTTTGCAGATGAATCGATTCACTTCATAACCGGTAAGCTCGCCGAGAGTGCTGTTCGTGAAACGATTGAACAACTCGCTAAGCAACTTGGCTTTCAATACACGGTTCAAGTGCTTCCGATTACCGTCGCAGCGTTGATGACTCCCACATGGTTGCTGCGGCATCTTTCGATTCCCGAGGATGCTACGCGCGTCATCTTGCCAGGACATCTCGAGATGGGTCTCGATGAAATTAGATCTGCGACTCAACGCGTTATCGAGTGTGGCCCGAAGGACATTCGCGATCTTCCGACTCACTTTGGAAAGAAACGCGTACTGGAAAGCGATTTTGGCAAGCGATCGATAGATATCATCGCTGAAATCAATTACGCACCTCGTCTGTCGCATGACGATCTTATCAACACGGCTAAACAACTTGTCAAAGATGGTGCCGACATCATCGATCTGGGATGCGAACCCGGAGTTCGCTGGACGGGAGTAGCCGAAGCAGTAAAGCGTTTGCGAGACCAACAAATCCGACTTTCGATTGATACTTTCGATCCGTGGGAAGCCGCTGCAGCAACCGCTGCCGGTGCCGAGTTGGTCCTATCGGTGAACCACACAACCTGCGAAGCTGCAGTGAACTGGGGCGCGGAAGTCGTTGTCGTGCCTGAC
>JANODQ010000756.1:0-6497 GCA_031412775.1 Pirellulaceae bacterium
AATGATCACAGGCTGTAGATCTAACGAAATCATTGGGACCGGCTGAGGTTCATTCGAATCCGATTCTGCCGCCGCATATCGCGTCTGTACTTCTTCGACGATTCGTTTGACAAGTTCATCAACGCGTACCGGAGAGGTATCTATGCTGGATTCCTCCGCACGATGGGATAATCGAGCGACATCCAGGAGTTGTGTGATGACTTTATCCAGCCGCTCGACATCTTGAAGCATGGCCTTGTAGAAATCCTGTCGCTGGGGTTCTTCGATCGGTCTTCGATTTAACGTTTGAAGATAGAGTTTCAGTGAAGCAATCGGGCTTTTCAACTCATGGGTCACGGCATCAATAAAGTTGCTTTGTCGTCGATTAAGATTGATTTGTTGAATCGTAAGGATCAGGTACAAGACAACGCCGACGACAACGCACGTAAACATGGCTGACCCGGCACTTATCAAAATCCAGTAGAGACTAGTCGATAATTCACCTCGCTGCCAACCAAAAATATTCAGCAGCACCCAACCGATCATCAGCGAAACGAGCAGCACGATCATCGTGACAGCAAGCGCGATCGGCCACTTCAAACTTTTGCGTTCAAACATGGTTGTTCAATTGGCGATCTACAACGGTTCTCAAATCATCAGGTAACTACGAAGCAATTTTCTACCAGGTTTATTCTACAGTAGCGAGATTCAATTGACTGGCCCAAAAATCGGTGGCTGTGTCGAGAAGCGATTGTAAACGCTTGGTTTGTTCTGGATCACGTCGAATGCTCGCTTCCGATTCGTGGAACCAATCTTGAAAGAAGCGAACGGCTTTTCGAGAGACTCTTTTGCCTTCAAATTCGAAATAGTAGGGCGAGGTAGTCGTCATGCGATACGATTCTTCATGCTCTGTCACGACACGAATCAAAAGCCATCCGCTCTCAGAAATCGCAAGCGGCGGAAACGAGCCTCGTCGAGCATGATCTTCCAGTCGTGCTTGATAGAGTGATTGCCCATTAAAGACGACTTCCAAGTACTCGACAGGGTCTCGAACAGTTAAGTCTAACTCAATATCAAGAGGAATGGGTTGGCCGCGATATCCAACTTGAGTACTTCCTGGAGGCATACCATTCACACTTGGAACCATCAGCGGACCGTTCGTAACTAGCGTCGCGCCATTTCGAACTTGCTGCCACCACGCTTGAGGGTCCGGAGTCATGCTCTGTTCTAGGAACGCATAGACGCGATTGTATCCGAGTGTTGTGTCACCTGCGGAATTGAAACCGCTTCCGGCTGTCAGGGGAATTCTTAATCCGGCTTCTAACATTTGCCAGTAAATGTGTTCAGATAAACGGCCGAGCCCTTTCTTTCCTTTGAATCGTAATCCATCCGGGTTGCGGATCGAAGGTGATAGCGGCAAGGCTTTTAGCGGCTTTAAGTGGTCCGAAAGAAGTTGTATCGAATCGACGTTGTCGGTTGCCAGTATAAGAGGAACATGGAGCTCCCACGGGCGGGTAAGTTCGATGTGAATAGCAAAATCATCCGACGATGCTTCCATTGAATCGGTGGTTGGCTTTCCAACTTGACGAAGCCAATCGGAGGTAGTCGACTCGGTCGCTGCTTTTGCTTCCGTTTCGATAGAATTAGAGACCGAAACGGCTTCTGATGAGTTTGAGTAATGGTGAATCAGTATTCCACCAAACTCCGGTGCAGCTATTTGTTTTGATCCAAAAGCGACATGAGTCAGTGGTGCGGGCGAGGCGGTGTTGGTCCAGTCTGGTTCGCCTTTTGCGTTGAGGGGAGTCGAAGGGGGACGCAGAGACCGACCGGATTTTGTAGGGTCGTTATCCGCCGCAGTTGAACTCGTTTTGTCGCTCGCATTTGCATCCGATTTTGCACCCATTGGTTCAATCGATCCGGAGGCAGTTGTGGCTGCGATGTCCAAACTTTCGGCCGCCATCCAACGTCGGACTTCGCTCGGCGGCAGCTCACAGGAGAGGTCGCCGCTGTACCATCCGAAGAGACGCATTGGGGTCTTGTGAGGTACAACCACTTCGAAGGAATCGACCGCGTTGCGTTCGACTGCAAATCCACCTTTGACATCTTGGAACTCGGGCCCGCGTCGAACTGTAAACTGGTAGCTGCCGGGCCCAGGCGACAAAAGATTGTCTCGGTCAAACAAGATGTATCGACCTGCGGTCAAATTTTTTCTTGGTTTCGGCCCACGGCCTGGTGGCTGGGTGTATTCGACCCGCGCCGCTACAGGGTCGCCGGTGACTTTATCAAGGATATCTACTGTGACGTTGGTTTGGGCGCTGGCTCTCAAGATCGGTGAGATGACGCCTAAAAGAACCGCAAGCGAAAAGAGAAAGATCGCTCGCAAGGATACTGATAAGGGGTTTTCTGGAACATTCGCAATTGTGCACGGGGATAGGTATGTGCGGGCTGGGCAGTAGTTGTAGAATTCGAGCATCAGTTGTTAGACCATCCGCAAATGTACGAGATCGCAATGGCAGAAGATTTTTATAAAACGCTCGGCGTAAGCCGCAGTGCCTCGTCCGAGGAGATCGTTAAAGCATATCGCAAGCTGGCGCGAAAGCACCACCCAGACCTGAATCCTGACGACAAGACAGCCAAACAGCGTTTCCAGGAGATTCAGGCCGCCTACGATTGCTTGAACGAACCAGAAAAGCGGAAAATGTACGATCAGTTCGGGCAAGACTACGAAAAGATGGGTAGTGGACCTGGTGGTCGAGGACCATTCCCCGGTGGCAATCCGTTTGGAGGTGGCAGAGCAGCGGGACCTGGCTCTGGCGGATTCGACTACGGAGATGCTTTTGGGACTGGTGGAGTCGACCTGGGGGATCTCTTTCGGCAGTTCACAGGCGGCGGTCCAGGTGCTGGGCGAGCGGGAGCCCCCGAAGGACGAGCTCGAAAAGGATTTGATCGTCGCGAAGATATGGAAGCTGCGATTACGGTTCCCTTAGCGACGGCCGTTTTGGGAGGCGATACCGAGATCAAATTGGATCGCGGCGGTGTTATTGAATCGTTGAGAGTGAAAGTTCCCGCCGGTGTCCAAGAAGGAAAGAAGATTCGACTCCGGGGGCAGGGGCACAGCCGAGGCGGTCAAGCGGGTGATCTTCTGCTGTTGATCCACATTGCTCCTCACCCTTGCTTTAAACTGAACGGAAATGACTTGGAACTGAAACTTCCGATCACCGTAGGAGAAGCTGCTGCGGGTGCCAAGGTCGACGTCCCCACTCCAGGCGGAACGGTCACCCTGACTATCCCTCCCGGTAGCCAAAGCGGAAAACGCTTGCGAGTAAAAGGGCAAGGCGTTCGCACCGCCAGCGGCACAGCAGGCGACCTATACATTGAATTGCAAATCAGGATTCCAATTCAACTTCCCGAAGAGGCGATCCAAAAGCTCCAGTCTTTGGATCAACACTACATTACCCCCGTTCGAAATGAAATTCTTTGGTAGCCGTTGGACCCTCACATGCGATAATTAAAGCCAAAGGAAATCGACGATTCTCGTGATCGATCCCTCGTTACTCAATCCTCACTCAATCCGCTCCAAGCCGTTCGACAGTTCCAACTGATTGCAAGAAAGTCGTCTCATGCGAATTCCCAACATACTTAAGGATCTTCTTCCCGCTGAACGTCTAAAGCCGATACTCGATCTGGCAAATCAAGACAAAATCGCGAACCTGTTGAAAGAGGTTGTCGAACAGATTCGAGGGAAAGGAAGCGACTCAGGTAACGCTTCGACACACAAGTCATTCCCGCCAAAAGACATTCAACAAGCTATCCGTCAAGCCAAATGGTGGTTCGATTCGCTAACCAATCGCTTTCAATCAGCATCGGTTGTCCCGTTGAAGCAAGCGTTGAACGGAACAGGTGAGATTTTCTCGCCCAAATGGATCACTGCCCCCGCCTCGGCAGACATGGTGACCGCAGTCTCGATGGTCCATAGCGGCTTTTGCTTAGCAGAAGGACTATCCGATTCGCTCGAAAGTAAGTTACGCGATCAAACAGGCGCTCAAGCTTCCTTAGTCACCACCAATATCGAATCGGCAATCATTTTGCTGTCTGCTTGGCTGTGGGAAAAAACATTGCATAGCGGCACTGATTCGTCGCAAAAAAACGATGCGACTCAGATCGATTCCACCCAACGAAGTCCCAAGCCATGGGCGATCGCCCGCAGAGAATGTGTGCGATTGCCGAGCGGCTGTGACGTGGTGGAGTTACTCAAGAGCATGAACGCTTCCGGAGTAATCGAAGCGGGTGCGAGTAACGCTTGTCAAGACTCCGATTTTTTTAAAGCCGTTGCTCAAGGAGCCGGTGGAATTTTTCGAGTCGCTGCACTCGCCGATGAAGCTCATTCCAGCTTCAATAACGGTATTGGACACAATCAGCCAGTCCCCACAGCAGTACTCGCGATGACTTCGATGTTGCAGAGTTTCGTCGCTCCCGCGACGGAGACCGTTGACACAACGCAACCGGAAAAGTTCTCTGTTGCAAAGACTCATTTGAAACAAACACCCAGCGTACGTGCGTTGCTCGATACGGGAGTTGATGTAGTTCTCTGCCCAGGCAATGGTTGGCTTGGCGGACCGGTATGCGGGATCATAGTCGGCAAATCAGAAGTGATCTCGGCCCTTCAATCAATTGCCAACCGCTTAGGTTTGAAGGCTTCGACTGCGACGCTAATCGGACTCTCTGCAGCGGTAGACAATTGTTCTAATCTGCATTCTTGGAGCGAATCACCTATCGGACAAATTGTATCCAACAATATTGAGAACTTAGAACACCGCGCAAAAAAGCTCTCTATTCAGTTGGAGGGAGTCTCAACCATTCAATCGATTCGGACTGAAATTCGCTGCGTTTCCGTTGGACCGAGCCTCTGGGAATCTACCAAGCTTGACTCGTTTTGCTTGATCATTCATCCAGCCAATCGAACAGCAAGTGAATGGCAAAAACAACTTGCAAAACGAGTCGTTCCTTTGGAATGTCTCGTCGTCGACGATCAAATCGTCGTTGTGCTTCGAACCATTAATCCTGCGGATGATCAAGAGATTGTGGCTGCTTTAACCGAGGATTGATGGTGTGATGATGCTTCGCAAAGGAAATCGATCCAAACAAAACCGGTCGTGACTTCGAACGGATGCTCGGTCGACCGGCTTTGAAGGATAAGATCTCAAACTATCGGTTGAGCAGTCGCCCGCTTTCGATTCGCGATCGCAATTGTAAGCGACCTTCCGAAGCACGTTCAATCAACTCTTTGACACGACCTTCGCTTTGGATTCCTTGAAGGGAAAATTTCTTCCACCCGCTATCAGCTTTGGCAAAGACAACCAATTGAGGAAGTGTCGAGCCCTGCATCAACTGCTGGGCCAACTCGGGCCGGGCATCTTTATCCACCACGGTCACCACGACGTCTTCTAGTTTTCCGTTTGACTCCATCGGCTCGATGGTCTGTGACTTAAGCAATTTACAGGCGGCACACCAATCGGCCCCCACAATCACAAGGAGTGGTTTATTCTCTGCACTGGCTTGTTGGTAAGCAACTTCGTAACTCGGTCGCTCCGCACTAGCGGAAGCTAAAACCGCAAACAGCAAAACTGAAGCTATCTGCAACATCGTGGACACCTTTCCGTTTGGGGACAATCAATCTCACCACTCGATGCCGCGAACTCATTTCGCTTTCCTTCCATCGCATCCTTGCGCGATCGTGCATAAAGAGTGCTCTTTTGTGCCAACTAGTCTTAACCCGATTCACAAAGGTGTTCGGCAAAAGGAAAAAGACTAACTACCACGGCTTGGGTAAGCTAAGTGGTTTGGGTAAAACTAAGTGGCTATTTCAAAACAGGTTCAAGAGTATAAAAGCATAAATTCGAACCACAACTCAAATATGCATACCAATGCTAGCTATCGAAGCGATCGAATCGGTCGGTAGCGTCGAAGCTCAGGAAATGCCGGAAATGCTAGCATTCGCGAACGTAAAAACCCGTTAATCGTCAGAAGTTACCGTCCTGAACGACCTTTTGACACAACGCGGGTCGAACCTTTTACACCCGCCAATCCCCTCTTAGGAGGGGTTTTCAATGAAGGAATCTGCCCGTGGTGAGAGAGATTAATGAAACGTGTGCGCAGTTTTTAGGCACTCTTTTTTAAAGAAAAGTACATTTTGCCACACCCTAAATGGGGGTTTTTGTAAGTAGAGTTTCGAATTCCGCGTCATTGAAACCACTCTGCAGGGTGGAATTTGCATTTTAAAAACGACGGCAGACAGTATGAAACGAGCGAGGAAAAATCCTGTTACGCCCAATCCGACTCCCGATTCGACACTTGATTCGATTCCCGGTTCGACGCTTATCCAAGCGTTAGACGTAGCCCCGAAAGAGCGTTTACTGTGGATTAGCTTCGCATCCGAAGACACACATAAAGACATAGATAAAGACAAACAAGCTGACAATCAATCTGAGTCCGAGTTGGATTGGGTGCGAACTCGCCTC
>JANODQ010000757.1:0-2771 GCA_031412775.1 Pirellulaceae bacterium
TCTTGCTACTTCGCATCGCTGTTTCAGGCTTCGCGACTTCGCCCAAGTCTGCTGAGCCGCTCGAACCACTTGAGTGTCGTTATCCATCATCACTAAACCAACATCTCTACTTCTGAAACCGAATCATCCATGACATCATCGCGGGAACGAGAATAGTCCTCACCAAGAATGTATCGATCAAGACCCCAAGTCCCAAGGCGAAACCCAATTCTAAAATCCCTCGCAGCAGTAGCGGTTGCTCCCAAGACTCGCGGACAACACCTAGCACATGCTCCGAGAACCAAGGAATAACTCCGGCCATCGTCATCGAAAAGAACGTCGCAGCCATGACTAATCCACAACTCGTAATGATACCTCCCGTAGCAACAATTCCACGGTACAAACCTTTAACCATGCCATGCTTGGCTTGCTCCTCGAAAACGCGTGTCACCAAATAAACATTGTAATCCTGCCCAACGGCAACCAAGATTACAAACAGAAACAGCGGAACCTTCCAATCCAAACCTACGAAGTCTGCTCCATAAACCGACGCGAAAAACCACTGCGTTAGACCCAACGTAGAAAAGTAGCTTAGAAGCACCGTCAACATCAAGTACACACTCAGCACAGGCTTTCGCAAAAGCCCAAAAAGAATAGCTCCCACACCCAGAGTCACCATCCACTGAATTCTAAATTGATCTGCTTGAGTCACCTTTTTCAAATCAGCAATCCCAGCCGTCGTGCCGGTGTAAGCGAACGTTGCTTTAAACCACGGCGAACTAGAATTGGATACCTCTTTGGTAATCGCATCGCGAACGTTTGTTAGAATCGTCTCCGCTTCAGCCGAAAATGGATTTGGTTTGAGTAATATATCCATCCGTGCCGTTTTAAGAGTTTGATCTTTTTTGGGCGATGCGAAATGAGTTGTTGTGATTCTGTGATTCTTAAGCAGACGACGTCGCCAAGCGTTCGGATCAAACAAACCCATCCGCTTGTCTGGTGGGTAGTCACCAAGCGGATCCGAAATAGATCGAACCGAAGTGACTCCATCTAAATAGAGCTGGTTGCCCAATCTCTCAACCGCTTTCGTGAGCTGCTCAACATCATTGAATGGATTCTCCGCAACAACAATGAGCATCAAAGGGCTATTGTCGCGAGTTGTAAAAAAGCGCTCGATAAGCTCCGTTCCACGACGACTTGGAGCAGTCTCATTGAGCTCCGTCAGGAAATCGTAAGTCACATTTCCCCCATGAACCCAACCCTGATAAGCAGGAACACACAGCAAGACAACCGTTACCACAAAAGTCGTCACAGGAGCGTAGATTACTGTCGTTGCCAGCCAATCCCAAAAGCCACTCGCAACATTTTTCTTGCCGTCATCAGAAGATCGCTTTAACTGATCATTTTTTTGGTTTCTCGAAATGGAACTAGACAAATTAATAGGCCAAAACGCTAGGCGACCAAACCCACACAGAAGAGCCGGAGTGAAAGTCAAACAGACCAAGAGCGTAATCAGGATGGATATTGCTATAACAATTCCGTTGTACCGAAACTTCTCGAAAGCTGAAAAGTACATCATCGCCAAACCGGTCGCCGTAGTTAATGCGCTCCCTACCAGCGCATCAAAGACACCTACCCAACCTACTGCAACCACTTTCTGAAACGCCTTGCGATTAGCAATCGGTTTCGACGACTTTGCTTTCGCTAAGATCTCTTCGCGACAGCGTGAAATCAAAAACAAACAAAAATCAGTTCCCATTCCAAACAACAGAACGACTAAAAAGATTTTCGTCGTCGAAAAAACTTTCAGGCCCGGAAGTACCGCTCTCCACGAACTGTCTTGAATCGACAGCAACGTGACGACTGAAATGGCAACCGAAAGACTGAGCATAATGGTTAACAACGGTATTATGACCAACAGCGGTGCCCGATATATAAGAATGAGTATGCCGAGGACCATCAAAATGCTTATGATTTCGGTCTGCCGGACACTCGCTCCGGCCGCACGCAGCATGTCTGCTCCAATCGCCGCAGGCCCACTGACACCAACCTCAAGGCCCTCACGCTCGATAGACTCATGCATCTTGCGGATATCGCTGATGAGCATTTCAAGCGACCGAACAAGACGAACATTATCGACTGCCATAAACTCGTTGCTCAATTGCAACACAATCATCCGTCCGCTTGGATGACTTGCACCAAGCTTGTTTCCAAGTAGTGGATCTTCCCAAGTCCAAACATCAAAGATCGCTTGCCAAGCTTCTAGAGAGTCTCGCGTTAGAGATTGCGACCATGGCTTTTCCGATTGCGTCTCACGAATCAAAGCCGCCGTCTTTCGATCGCTCTGAACTTGCTCTCGAAGCTTCTCAATCATTAACTTCCGAGCGGCAGCGGTCTCCTCTGCCAATGCCTCTGCGGTAACAGTTAGATTGGTCGCACTTGGAACAGTTGCACTTCCCTCACCAACACTTATTGCTGTCTCGGTTGCATAATCGCTCAGCAACACTTCAATCGTGTCAGCGCGAGCGTCGAACGCGGCCAGCCATCGGTTTTCAAGAATAGTTGTGCTTTCAGGTGCAACCGCCTTCACTGCGTCGAACCAGTTGGAGTCCATCTGAATGGAGATGTCCAAAAGTCCTTTTGCGATTTCGAGATAGCTTTTTCGTGCCTCGCTCGGCTCAAGTCGCTGAGCTCGATGCACATGATGCCGCTGTTGACGATGCGTAGAGTTGCGGGGTGCAAAGCGTGTTCGTTTCAGCAGTCATGGGAAAGGTCCGTTTCAGCCATCATTG
>JANODQ010000758.1:0-6889 GCA_031412775.1 Pirellulaceae bacterium
CGGAACCATGTTGATCAAGCAAAATGTGTCTCGCATTGCTATGATCGTTGGATTGCTCTCGCGAAGTGGTTTAACCCTACCAAACGCAGTTCAACTTGCCGCCAGTTCCACCAACAATAGCGTGCTCCGCAAAGCTCTCGAAACCGCTTGCGAGGACATGGCCTCTGGCAAGGAGCTCTCGGAGTCGCTCGAAAGGTCCGGGATTTTCCCTCCGCTGGCCGTTCGCGTTTTTTCGGTTGGTCGCGATACGGGTAAATTGGACGACATGCTCACAAGGCTCAGCGATGACTACAATCAACAGATAGCAGTCGCTTCTACGCGCTTGACAGCGCTTCTGGAGCCAGTATTAATTCTAGTCCTTGCCGTGTTTGTTGGTTTCTTGCTCTTGGCGACGATTCTGCCAATTCTCCAAGCTGGTAACCTTCAGGCGTCGTAAGCGAATTTTAAGATTCAGTCAGGTGGACCCAACATGCAATACGAACCGAAGATCATCTCAGTCGCAGCGTCTCAACGTAAACCATTGGTTACCCCTGAGCCGATGGCGCTAGCCACGGGTTCCCCCCGTTTCCCAAATTTCTTATTCCCCGTCGACGCTAACGACTACGTCTCACAGAAAAAATGCGCCCCACGTCGAGCATTTTCGCTCGTGGAATTAATGGTCGTGATGATCATTATCGGGCTCTTAAGTAGCTTGGTCGCCGTGCAAACTCGAAGCTACTTGATTGCAAGTAAACAAAATGCCGCCCGCGCTGAAATCGCAACGATGGTGAGTGCTATCGAGTCCTTCTACGCGGACCAGTCGCGTTATCCAACGAACGATGAAGGAATAGAGATACTGACTCAGGGAACCAAAAGTTTCCCAGACGGTTTTCTTAAAAAAGCACCGCGTGATCCGTGGAGTAACCCGTACGAGTACGTAAGTCCAGGAGCTAACTCGCCTTTCGAGATCGTTTGCCTTGGCGCCGACGGTCGAGAAGGAGGCGAAGGTGGCGACGCCGACATCACTAGCGAGACACTCGATGCGAAATCAAAGTAACACTGCAAGAGCCGCCTTCACCATGCTCGAACTGGTCGCGGTTCTTGTCATGCTCGGGTTGATTTCTGCGTTTGGAATGTTCGCTGTCTCAGGCCAACTGGATCAAGCTCGATTAAGTAATTTAGCACAATCGATTGCCAACGCCGACCGAAAAGAGCGCGATGCCTCTCGCAAAAGCCCAACTGCCGGGAGCCTTACGTTCGATAAATCGATGAGGCGACTACGCTTCAAGAATTCGGTTCACACAATCGATCTCAAAGACAACCTCAAAATTGCCGAGTTGATCATCGGCTCAGGCAAATCGAATGAACGTTCCGTCGTTTTCTCACACGCTGGCCAGAGTTCAACCTACGCGTTGCGACTGGAAACCAAACGCGGTGCAATCAACTGGATCGTTGTGATAGGAATGACAGGACAAATCCTCTTTAGTGACGATTCAAGCCAGGTCCGTTCCCTGCTTGCTTTGGGGGGATGAATATGGGTTTCAAAAACGAACGCGAAACGAATCGACGGGCATTTACGCTTCTGGAAGTCATCGTCGGCCTCTTCCTCATGGGCTCATTGGTCGCGTCGTCGCTAGTAGCTCTATCTGCTCATCAACATTCAATCGTGCTCGCCAAGCAGAAGCACCAGGCCAATGATATCGTCGACACGTTACTTACAAATTGGTACGAAACTCAAGGCGATGTCCCCACTCGCAACCAAGGATTCGTGGCTACCGAATTAGCGAGAATCGCAGCAATGAACTCCGGAGTTCAGTTCGAAGTCGCCCCGGGCATGAACAACCAATTGATAAATCCGACGAACGCTGACCAATGGCTTTGGCGAACTCAACCGGTCGGATCGAGAACCGTTTGTGGGTTGCCAGTGGCTGTGATTCGATTAGAAATTTTTGGAAAAGTTGGAAACCGAAAAACAGCACAGAGTCTCGCTTCGATTGAACTGATTCAACGACAAGGGATTAGCGTGTTTCAATAATGAAGCCAACTCGAAACGCATTTACTCTTATCGAGCTTTTAGTAGCTATTGTTTTGGGCTCGGTATTAATGGGCACATTGATGGGAGTCCTTCGACGTAGTTTTTCCGAAATCACCGTTGCCACTCGTGACGACCCGAGTCTCATCCGTAACGTACTTCTTTTGGAACAACTGAGACGAGACTTTTCGAATGCTAGACGCATCCAAATCGGCATTGATCGATTCGAGTTGGAAGGCTTTATTCATCGTGATCCAGATACGCTGATTGCGACTCAGCGACCCGCACGCGTGATTTACGAAATCCGAAGAGATCGAAATCAATCCCTGCTAGTTCGACTGCAAATGGAAAGTAACCAATCAAGTCCGTTATCGCGAGGGACATTTACTGGACCTTTCACGGAAGCCGTCTTTGCGGGAGCTCAACACATGCTCGTTAGCTCTAACCAGGTCGATATCTCATCAGAATTCTTGTCGCAAAATGATCGACTAGCATTCGATGATGCGGATAAAGTCGGGGCCGGCTCGTCACCGCAATCGACCAAATCAGTAACTCGACAAAATGTAGTCCCGAGCTTGGTTCGAGTCATGCTTGTCGATCGACGCAATAGAACCATTTTTGACCAAACGTTCTCTCGCCAACGTGAGTAAAAACAATCACACCGATTTATTTTAGGTGTCAAACTAAATTTTATGCGAAACACGAATCTTAGCTCCAATCATATTATCGATCCAACTTCGACACTCCGAAGTTCGGCTGCGAATCGGCAATCGCATGCGAGGAATTCATTGCGGGGTGGGTTTGTATTGCTAATGGTTTTGGTGGCCATCATCGTGTTAGGAGTCGCAATGACCGCGAGTGCACGACGAAGTCTCTTGGCAAGTGTCTCCGCAATTGAATCGCAACAGTCGATTCAGCGTCGCTGGGGTAGCTTCAGTTGCCAAATGACCCTTCTCACATCAGCCCCGACTCTATTTGAATTCACCGATCGCTCAACACGCCAAGGCCGAGGCAAGGCGAAAGCTCTCCCCGCGATCCTGGAAGACCGCGTAATCTTGGGCGATCAGATGTTTGACTTGTTGGTTGCCGACGAAGATGCCAAGGCAAATCTAAATGCGATTTACGACATTGGTGGTCTTCGAGCCGTAGAAACCGCCGTCAGTGACTTGGCAGGTACTTTCGAATCGCGAACCAGACAACTCGCGCCGGTCCGTGAGAGCGCAAGCACTTTGGCAGTCAAAAAGCCTAGCAGTGAAAAGTCGAAACCATCAGGAAACGTCGACTCGAGCGGTACTGCGGTCGACCCTTCTGAAAATGCTCCGAAACCGAACAACTCGTTTCCGGCATTTCGCAGTTGGGGCGAAGTCTTTGATTTGGTACAAGTCAGCCAAATGACCGGAGAGGATCGGCAAGTCGCGAAAATGACTAGGAAATTAGGTCTTTTGGGCTCGGGACAGCTTAACGTTTTCCGTGCATCAGACGAGACGGTCTTGGCTGTATGTCAAGCGGCCGTTTCCAAAGCGCTTGCAAGTCGCGTTCTTTTGGAGATACGAGAGACTTCGATTCGCGAGACGGATTTACTCTTAGAGCGAACCGTAAAGAATGAAGAAGATCGCCAGAAACTACTCATTCTTCTCGGGTCGACCTCGAGGAGCTTTTCCATCTGGATCGAAACTACTACAAAAAATTCCCGCCAACAACGTTTTGCGGTCCAATCTCCCAATGATTTCGGAAACGTTCAAATCACCGAGTTCTCCTTCGAGTAATTCAAACTTTCGTTAGAATTATAATCATGTCAAAAAAACGCCCTCAACGAACGATGAACGTGGCAGCAGCAGGAGTAATTTCTGCAGCAGCCTTGGTTGGCGGTTGGGGTTGGTTTTCGCAATGGCAAGAAGACTCCCAATTCGAACAGCCAAGCGACTCGGCAAGCATCAAAGCCAATCGGTCTTTGAATCCGAGCGACATTACAAGTACATCCAAAAACGAAATCGAAAGCAAAGCCCAAGTCGGTAGCGTAGCAACTTCCGACATCTGGGGACGGTCCTTGCAATACGGATTTCGCGCAGAAGCATCGACGACTATCGCGCCACCGAAACCGCCAATTGTTGAACCCGTTGCTCCAATCATTCCTCCTCCTCCTGCAATAAGTGATCTCGGTCTCCGCTTGGTAGGCACGGTCCTCGAAGAAGGTAGATCGATGGCAATTGCGATCGATGGATCGGGGACGCTCGACTTCCGCGGCGAAGGGGACTTACTGCGGCTACAACCTGATGGCATTCGTATCGACAAGGTATCAAAAGGATCAGTGCTCGTTTCTTACCAAGGCAAATCCTCCACATGGCAAATGGGCCAATCGCTTCAATTTCAAACGGCAGCTCCCCCTGGAGTTCAAGAGCCAACGCCACTCGCTACTACCATCACGACAGAAGATAGTTCACTCGATCAACCCAAACTCGAGATTATGGCCGGGGCACAAGACCAACCAACACAACTACCGGACCAACCTCCTTCCGCAATAACTCCCAACAACGAAGCGTTACCCAAAATGAGCGTCGAAGACGAACTCGACATGCTCAATTCGCCCAAACCCTTGGACCCTTTCTAGAAAGTTCAAGCAGCGATGGGAAAACGCGGAATCTTACTATGCGAACAGGCTGACGGATGGGAGCTGTCTAGTACTTCGTCGACCATTCCATCTGCAATGATCGACTGCACGCAAGTTGAATCCGATCGCACCGCAAGAACAATCGCCGAAGCGACTCTTGCCTTCGCCAAGAATAACTCGCTTCATACTTCTCAAATGCTCCTCGCTGTCGCGTCGGAATCGGTTTTGTTCGCAACGATACCCGGTACTAATTTCGATGCCATCAAAACCAATCAAGCTCTGCGGTTTGAATTAGAGTCGCTGCTTCCGTGCGATGCGGAGGGAATCGTTGCTGATTTCATTGAAGCCCCACGTGGATCTAAACAAAACAGCTTCGCTGCAGTCGCCCTTGAAACGGCTCACTTGGAAAGCATAGTCAAAACCCTTGAAGAGGCTCAGTGCAAAATTCAGTTTATCGTCCCAAGATCGATGCTCGCCTTTGAGCAAGCCTCCATTGAAAAACTGCTTCCCGCTTCCTCTTTGTCGCTTTGGGTAATGCGAACAGGATCTGATGCGCCGCAAGTAGAAATTCTTGCGACTGATTCCAATCGATTGCCGATTGCCTGGCAAATCTGCGACCTGGACCCAGTCAGTATTGAACAAAACATTCGAATCCTCAATTCAGATTCTCTTCCGATATTCGTTGTGGGCAGCTCGCAAGAAACGGAACTCCTCTCGGGCTCTATTCGCCTTGAGCATCAGACAATCAATCAGGATTCTTCAGCCCTTGCAAAGAAACGTGCTGCAAAATTGCTTACAGGTGGAGAGGAGCCCTGGATCGATCTGCGACGCGACGTGCTAGCTTCGCAAGATCCGTGGCGTCGTCATCGCTCTTCGATAGGACGACTCACCGTTGCAGTATGTATTTTCTTCGCCGTCGCGTGTGGGACTTTTTTATGGCGAGCAAATCACTATCAGTCGCTCGCTAATCAATACAAAGATAAGCAAGAAAATATCTTTCGTGAAACGTTTCCCGGACAACGTGTTCCTGCTGCAATTCTGGCCAGACTCAAAAGCGAATACGCAAAAGCAAAAGGAGTCCGCTCAACAGATACAGCAACCGATTCTCCAGAATCCGCTCTTTTGATTCTAAGAATGATCATCGAAAGCTTCACAAAGGATTTTCCTTTTGAAGTGTTAGACATTCGTATTGAGAATAATCGACTCGCAATGGATATCGAACTGTCGACGCAGCAAGATGCAGGCAAGATCGCCGCTGCACTTGCTGGGCAAGGCTTCCGAGTCGAACCTCCCGCCACAACCCTTGTCGATGGTGATCGAATTCGTGCCACATTGATCGGTGCTTACGATGCCAATTCAAATAACTTAAGCAACAACTCCGACAACAGGGCTTTGCGATGAATATTCTCCGGAATCAGTTGCCAATGGCCGCGATGCTTGTGACTGGAATGGTCCTCACGATCATCTCGTGGAGCTTCTATCGCAATGCACATGCTTCCGCAAATAGCGCAGCCGATGTGTACGCTGAATCGTTACGATTGAGCACCGATCTTGAACGCTTTCGCAACTCACCACGCATAGCATCCCTCGAAGTCGAGCCGCCCGATCGGATTGCGGCTCGGGTTTCAGCGGCGGCAAAAGAAGCGAATCTTTCTCCGCTCGCGATTCTCTCAGTCGACCCTCAATTGCCGGTCCGCGTCAATCGAACGGCTTACCAGATCCGAGCCACGCAAGTTGTCTTGCAAAACACTACGCTCGCTCAAATTGCTGGCTTTGTAGCAGGTCTCGAAGATGCTTCCTCGGGAATGATCGTTCGAGATCTCTCCATGAACCGTAGCACCGTAGCCGGCGAAAATGATAGCGAACTTTGGAACGTCCGCTTGACCTTGACCCAGATGATCTTTTCTCCGATAAGCACCCAATGAGAGTTTAGCGCGACCCCAATAGCCAAAGTTCCTCCACATTCATGCATCCTTATCGAAACAAACAATCGATTTGTATAATGCGTGAATGCGTATTGGTAGCCAGCCTCATTCTCCTTACAACTCCTGGTTGTAGCTCGCTCAGCCCTCCCAGTTGCGACGACATGATCAGCCTCTCAAAGGGCGGTTCACGTGCTTCTCGAGTACATCAACATAAAGGCGTCAAGCTTGTTGACCACGGCAAACTTCCAGCCGCAGCCAAAGCTTTCGAGCGTGCGATCGCCTTGAATCGAAACAATGGCACTGCACATAACAACCTCGGATTGGTCTATTTTCAGCAACGACGAT
>JANODQ010000759.1:0-4314 GCA_031412775.1 Pirellulaceae bacterium
CAAATGTCGGGAATCTTGTCGACACAGTCAACAAAAATCGATTTTCCTGCCCCATCACCCGTCGATTCAAAGAAGTCAACCATTCGCGACAAATCGAGCCAGTCGCGAAGCCGGACATTCGAAATCAAATAGAAAAAAGTCGGAGTGATAGGATTCGAACCTACGACCCCCTGGTCCCAAACCAGGTGCGCTAGCCAGACTGCGCTACACTCCGAGGAGGAAGAGTTTTACTAGATTGCCTGAGTTCTTGCAATTGTGGTTTGCGGATCGGAAGAAACCTTTTTCGGTGTTTTTTACCGGCAAATTTTGGAATAGCGACGTTTCGCGAGAACTTGGACACGATCTGGCTGGAAAAGTTCGCACGAAAGGGGGTGCTGTGCCTTGTGTTTGTCGTGTTGGTTTCGATCGGATATGATCTTTCTTAGCTACTGGTTCGTTTCTTCCTGTTACTCAGTCGGTGTCTTTAACATGGCTAGTGTCTCCATTCCAGAACAAAATCGAACCCTTTCTGATGCGGATCAGATCCGTGATTTCTTGGCTCCGTTTGGGGTGTGGTACGAAATGTGGGAAGTCGAAGGACGCTTGCCGGCAGATCCAACCAACGAGCAGATTCTTGAAACCTACGCTCCTGAGATCGAGCGGCTCAAATCAAAAGGTAATTTTGTTACCTCCGATGTGATCAACGTCTCAAACGCAACGCCGGGACTCGATGCGATGCTTGCGAAGTTCAATAAGGAGCACACCCACAGCGAAGACGAAGTGCGATTCACTGTCTCTGGCAAAGGAGTCTTTCATCTTCACCCGGAAGGCGGACCCGTCTTTGCCGTGACTGTTGAAAGTGGCGACTTGATCAACGTGCCCAATGGCATGAAGCACTGGTTCAATCTTTGCGACGATCGTCACATTCGGTGCATCCGTTTGTTCGAGGACATGAGTGGTTGGACACCTCACTATGTAGATGCGGCTGTACATGAACAATTCGCACCGCTTTGTTTTGGACCAGCCAACGCACTCAAGAGCGCTGGTGCTGAATCGTCCAGTGTAGATTCAGGTATCCGACCTGTGATTCAAGTATAAGCGTTAATAAGCGAAGCAGTTGTCACGAGATTTCAAGTTACTTGAGTACTTGCTGATTGAAGAATGAGAACTACATTGCATACGACTGATTGGCAGCCAACATCTGTTCCGCTTGGAATCTTGTTGGATATCGAAGGAACGACTTCGAGTATTGAGTTTGTCTATAACGTCATGTTCCCGTTCGCTCGACAAGGGATGCGAGCGTGCATGGAAAGCGTTGCGACGAATCAAGATCTTCAAGCATCCATGCGACAGGTTTCTTCAGATGCTGGTCACGGCGAGGATTTTAAAGCTTGGCTTGGTCCTATGGATGCCCGATCGTTTGTGGAGAATGCGACGAGCCATTTGCTCGGGCTGATGGATAGCGATAGCAAGTCAACCGGCCTGAAAAGTCTTCAAGGACATATTTGGAAGTCAGGCTTCGAATCGGGCGTGCTCAAGTCGCACTTGTATGATGATGTCTATCCGGCCTTACTCCGATGGTCGCGGCGTGAGATGGATATTCGTATCTATTCATCCGGAAGCGTTGTCGCGCAGAAGCTCTTTTTCGGCCATACACCGCTGGGTGATCTAAGAAGTTTTTTCAAAGGCTTTTACGATACTACTATCGGTGGCAAACGCGAGTCGATTAGCTATCAAAAAATTGCAGACGAATTTGCGGTTGATCCGAAGTCGATTGTTTTTTTTAGTGACAATCCATCTGAGATTATGGCAGCGACCGAAGCGGGCATGATGGCCATCACCGTGGTTCGTCCTGGTAACGCTCCACTCCCAGAAGACTTTTCCTTACCAAGAGTGACTTCTTTCGCGAACCTTTGGTAGCACATGCAGTCAACGATGGAGCAGTATTTATTCTGGTTTGCCTTGCCTGACAGTTGGTGTTGGCTACCATAAGTTTGCTTTGAAGCGGGCTCGCAACAAACCATTTCTTTTCGTGTTTGGCATGTGAGTTGCTTCCTTTCAGGATGAGAGATGATACGACTATACGGATTCTGTCATTGCTTGTAACGCGGTGACGGCGGTTTGGTAAGTTGTGATAGCAGGGATGGTGGCGCGGTCTGGAGGTCGTGCACAAGTCTCATTGGTAAGCTTGGCTGATTCGCAACAACACGAAGTTGTTTGTCTCGGTTAGTCGAGCAATCATGGAAGGGGTAATGGTCATGGGTTCAATGATCTTCGTTTTAATCGCCGGCATCAGTAATTTGTCGGCCGTCAGTTTTGATGTTCAGCCAATCGTTCCTGCAACGCCCGTCGTGACGGCGATGGTGCAGCCACAGATACCAGGCAGCCGCTTCGTTCAAGTTCGCTTGGATATCAACTCGATGGTGCCACCGGAGTTTCGTGGCGAGGTGGTCGAATCGATTGTACAGGTTTCGACTCGTAGCGATTGGGTGCAAGTCGCTGACTACTGGCCTAAGACCGAGCTTGCGACTCACGTTCAAGGATCTATGGAAGTCGCACAAAATATGGACCAGCAACGCGAAGCAGCCATCCAAGGTGCAGCGGGCTACCTGGGAATTGGATCTGCAAAAGGGCACGCGTTTTTTCATGAGAATCTAAAACTCAATGTCCAGTACAACCAGCAACCGCCCATGCATCTCTTAACAGCCGCCGGAACGATGGATCGTCGTTCGGGCGCTTACTTCAAAATGAAGTCTACGCCTCAAGCCGTCTTGGAGGGTGCGCGAACGTTCGAACTGATGCTGGAAGTTCCTCAGTCGTGGCGCGGTGATATCCTGGAAGTCCGCATGAATGCATATGGTACGAAAGTTCTAAAGAAGTCGGCCAAACACCAAGGGGTTGGTGAAGGACGTTTTCTAATCGCTGTGTATGCAGATGGCGATGTCGAAGCGGCTGAAATGGCGATGCGATTCGTTCAGCAGCAATCGCATCTTCGTGAAGTTGCAGATCGCTTTGCCAAAGAAGTCGATCGAACAATGTTCCCAAGCCCCATGCACAAACTCGGTCGAGCATTCGATATCTACGAGCCGCGTATTCCTAGAAATTACTTGGACCAGTGGATCTTCGGTCGCGAGGCTCAGCAACCGATCGCTCAGCTTCCCGTTGACTTGCGTGTTGCGATGCTTGACTACTCGGAAATGAAACTCGGGATGGAATTGCTTGCCTCCGGTGGAATCATCTCGATCGCTCAACGCCCGACTCACGTGTCGTTGAAGATCGCTATGCCCGATAGCTACCCTGAAGCACCCGCAGAGATTTCGGAATCCGTTTTTCGATAATCCTTTTTGGGTATTGATTTGTTATGAATCGCGATGACAGACTAACTAACAAGCGAGTCGCGACAAGCGTAGCACTTCAGCGAACTTTCCATATCTTGACATCGTCGATCCAGACGGTCGAGTTCACGAGGAAACTAAACCAGCGTTTCATCGAATGTGAGAATCCGTCGGAGCGGTGCCGCGCGACGACTTTACCATCAAGGCTTATTCGCAACTCGTCACCTTCGGTCACAATCACCAAGTCGTGCCACTGTGTATCCGCTTTCCAGGGCACGGTAACTTGCTTGGTCTTTAGCAACGCATCGAGTTCTGCCGGTAGAGATTCTTTGCGATCCAAGTAGGACTGACGTTTTTTACGGATCGCCAAGTTCATGATACCCGTCTTGTGGTCGATCAGCGTGATCGCTTTTTGAGACAGAATACCATAGCAAAGATGTCCCGCTTGGATGTCTTTGACTTCACGATCGACGAAACCCAATTGGAGCGATTCGTCTTTGTTCGATCCCGGAAACTTGAATCGAACAACCGCACCGCCGTCGGTAAAGCCCGCGTCGTGATGAATGTGGGCAGCATGACGCGCCTCCTTGGTTGCACTAACGATCTTGAGAATGCCTTCGTCGAGATCCGACATCTTGATTTGGGGAACTCGGTCCGCAGTCGCACTTTCCCAGCCATTTCCGATGGCCTTCATTCCATTACCGGTTTCCTCGCGATCAAAACTATCGTGAAAAATCAACGTTCCCTTTTCACCTAACCAAGCAGCGTCGTCCGCTTGAACGAAAACGGGAAGCAACAAAACGAGAATCGAAACGAAAGGTACTGCAGGGCGACAATTCATGATTTGGATATAGAGATGAAAAGGCAATCAGAACGAAACGATTCCAACGTCCATCATAGTTAGGCGTCCGGCAGATTGGAAACTACCAGTGGTAAAGGTCGGGCTGATGAAACCTGAGCCGATGGCGCTAGCCACGGGTTTCGTTTTTGGAACAATTTG
>JANODQ010000760.1:0-4717 GCA_031412775.1 Pirellulaceae bacterium
TTGCGATTAACACGACGACCGGGGTGGTGACTGTTGCGGGGGGAATAGACCGCGAATCACACGGATCGACGCGAATGATCACCGTCCGGGCGACCTCGGCTGATAGTTCGTACTCCGAAGAGAATTTTACGATCAACATTGCAGATGTCGATGAATTTGATCTTACGGGCCTGAGGGATTCCAACAGTTCGGTCAATTTCATCGATGAGAATTTGACTATTGGCACGTTGGTTGGGATCACCGCCTTGGCATCCGATGCGGATGCGACTACCAATTTGGTTCTCTATACCCTCGATGATGATGCGGGTGGAAGATTTGCGATCGATGCCTTGACGGGGGTGGTGACGATTGCTGGTGCGATCGATCGTGAGGAAGCGGCTAGTTACACGATTGCGATTCGGGCGACGGGTGCCGACTCGAGCACGATGACGATGACCAGCACGATTGAGTTTGGGGACATCGACGAGTTTGACGTGAGCCCGATTGTGGACTTGAATGCGGGTTCCAATAGCGTGGCTGAGAATTCTCCCAATGGTACGGTGGTTGGAATCACAGCCAGAGCATTCGATGCGGATGCGACGAATAATGTTATTACCTACTCGTTGATTGATAGTGCTGGTGGTAGGTTTGCGATTGATCGCGTGTCTGGTTTGGTGAGGGTTGCCAATGGAGGCTTGCTGAACTTCGAGGCTTCAAGCAGTCACGTGATTCGCATTGAAGCGGCTTCGAGTGACGGGTCGACGTCAACTCGGGACTTTACGATTGCCATCAGCGATGTCAACGAGCGGCCCTTTGGTAGCAACGACATTTACTCGACCAGCTACATTGATACCCTGACGACAACGCGACTAACAGGAGTGATCGCTAACGATGGGGATCCGGACGCGAATTCGTTGACAAGCATTTTGATCAGTGGCCCTTCGCTGGGGAGCTTTGTGCTTCGAGGCGACGGAGGATTCACTTACGTTCCTGCGATCGGCTTTACGGGCTCGGTGACGTTTGTGTACTTCGTGACCGATGGGGAATTGGTTTCCGAAGCGATCACGGCGACGATTGTTGTGATTACTCCTCTAAACGTGCCGGGCGGACCTGGTGGCGGCTCCAGCGGCAGCGGTTCTGGGAGCGGTTCTGGGAGCGGCAGCAGCGGCGGATCATCGAACGCCACTACATCCTCATCTTCAGGTGACGCGGCCTCCTCGGAGAAGCTCTCGCTGGCGGGAGCGGGTAGTCAAACCACAAGCACTAATAGCAATACCGCGCCTACTAGCAGCGACGCGACGACCCCGTCAGTTGCTGCGACAACAACCGTTGGTGTTGTGACGCTCGGAGCGGCTCCTGATGAAGTTTTGGGCGACGATTCGACGGCGATGGAAGTCGATGTGCTTTCGCTCTCGGGTACTCGTTTAGGAAGCAATGGACAATCGACGAGCTCCGGTGGCTTGCTGGAGAACAACCAACTCTTATCGGACAAGCGTATACGAGCTCAGCAAGAATCCCAAAGGCGATCCGATGCTACGACTACAGTCAACAGTGAGGAACAAGAGACCATTAATTTTTTCACATCGACCAATATGGTCAACACGGCTCTTGGAACCGGTATCGTATTGTGGGTGATCCAAGGCGCCCAAATCCTTGCCGCGATCCTATCAACCGCTCCCGCCTTAATCCAACTGGACCCTTTATCGGTCCTCCCAAACCTAACCAACCAAGACGACGACGAGCCCGAAGCAGACTCGGCAGGGAAACTGTTTGACAAGAAGTAGGTAGGAAGGGGGAAGATGGCAGTAGGCAGTAGGATGGGTCGCTGCAAGGGATTTTGGGGGCGGCGGTGGAGATAAGCGTGCCACGATGCAGGTTGGTGGATGTATCCGTTTCGAGCGGACAGTTGGCCAGAATACTCGGAAAACCGACGATCTTGGGTGAAAAACCACCCTTTCTGGTGGGTTGATGTCCCTCCGAAGATTCATGCAATCCGGGAAAAGCCGCCTGTCGCGTCAACCACATGGGGGGTATATGGTGATTTTTAGAAAAACCGTTTGATCGCGGGAGGGAGTTGAACAACACTGGTATCAGGCAGGGACGACCGACACCTCTCGCGATGGCTGATTCTTCAGCAACCGAGAGTGGTGACCTACCGAGGGATCGATACAGCATGACTTTTTTGAGAAGCCGTTTCTCGTCTGTTAGATCCTCACAATGTGTACTGTCGAAACTTCTTATAATCGTGTCCGCAGTGAATTGGCCGAGCTTGGTCTTATCGCTGATGGACTTTACTTGGATTGCATCGAACTTTGTATCTCGGATTATCCATGCCAGGGTGAGCTCGGGTATTTGTTCGAACATGTTGGTGGATGGGCACGGTTGGGTTTCAAGCCGGGCGTCATTTATTTGCCAAGTGACCTCTCGGCTCATTCGCGACAAGCTGGGCACACCGTCTTGGATACAATCCGTCACGAATACGCTCATGCGTGGTGGTATGTGGACCCACGATTTTTTCGCGACGAGTGGTTTGTAAACACGTTTGGAGCTCCTTACAGCAACGGCAATCCCAAACCGTTTCAGCAGTGGGAGCGAAGCGTTGTCCAATCTCGCAAATACTGCAAAGCGGTCTCACGATGTCGCACCGAGTCGGGCGTTGATCGCATTTGGGACAAATGCCTTCACGAGCAATTTATCTCCGAATATGCAGCGACAAGTGCAGCCGAAGACTTCGCTGAAACTTTCATGTTCTATTTGAAGTACCGTAAGTCGCTCGACCGCTTCCAATCCCGACCAACCGTCTATCGCAAGATTAAAGCGGTTGAAAAAGCAGTTCAAAGGGCTGCAAAACAGCTTGGCTGGGGACACCAGAAGCACTGGAGAATCGCTTCGGCATAAAGGTGCTAGTTGCTAGTGACTAACTTACTGAGTCTTAGCATAGTGATTTTTAATTGTTCGGCTGCGGCGTTTTTAATCTCTTCTTGCCTGGAATTTCCGATTCGCTTTAAGAGCAAATTAAGCATTTCTCCGGCGGATTTTCCAGTTGCAAAGATGATAAAGATGAAACCAAATCGCTTCAAGTAGAGTTGGTTTGCAAGAGCGAGTTGCTCGATTGTGCCTCCCGAAGCCGTTGCGACTTGCGACTGTTCCGATGAGGCGATCGCTTGCGTGTTGGCGTATTTGGCGTGAAGCGTTTTGACGTCGCCGATTTGCGGATGAGCGGCAAAGGCCTGTAAAAAGTCGGCTTCCTCTAAGCTCTCCCAAATCGCGGAGGCTTGGGCGAGCACGTGAGCGGAGTCGGCGAAAGGTCGGCTTGCAATCATTCTTGCGACCCATTTTTCGGAGGCACAGCACTGCTGGAGAGTACCTGCGATCTGAGATTGGCTTTGGTCGTTGAGAAAGTTGTGAAGCATAATTTTACGAGCTAAAGAGCCGCGCTGGTTTTGATTGCGAGTTAAGTATTTCTTCCAACACCGTTTCTGCTGATAACGATGAACAAGGAACGGTGTTGATGATGGCAAGTGCATCGGGACGGATGAAGCCGAACGATCGCTCCAGCCCTAAAAATTCCGCGGCGTCAGCGGTAATCATTCGCAAAATCTGCTCGGGTCGAATCGATGCAAATTCTTGCGAAACATTGTGTGCCTCGTCCCATATATTTAGGTCAGGATTGGAGGCCCGCGAGTCTGTCCCCAGAAGCACACGAACACCTTGCTCGAGCATCTGCTCCAACGGATAGGGCTCGTGGCGAAAGTGTTGATGGGTTCTCGGGCAAAATACGACTGCCGCCGTCTCTCGATGCTTTGCCAACGCGAGCTTTGAATCGAGGTCCAAGTAATTCCCATGAATCAGGAGAGCCTTGGGAGCTTGCAAGATCGCATTTACATAGCCAAATAGTGGTAGTCGGTCAGCCGTTGAATTGCCAACCGGACCGACCATCATTTCGAGCATCTCCTGCAGAGGTCCGCTTCCCTTTTCTATCCATTCGATCTCCTCTCGAGTTTCAGCAAGGTGCATCATTAGCGGCAGATGAAAGCTGCGGCAACGCTCTACGGTGCGTTGAACCAGTCTTCCGGTGGTCGTATAGGGCGCATGCGGACTCAACCCCATTCTTAGGGTCTCACGACAATTTTCATCCAAGTCTTCACGCGTCACGCACTCCCGCATCATCGATCTTGCGGATCGCCAAGTTTGCTGGCAGCGAAGGTCGGTTGTATCCATGAGTTCTGCAAACGGGATTTCGTACAAGCCATCGACGGCATTCGACGAGGCTCCGTGGACCACATTCAAAGCCAACGCGGTCCCTCCACTGATCGCTTCTTGAGCACCTAGATGATGGCGTTCTAGTGCTGCTTGTTCCGCTGGAACCCCCGGGATTATGGAGCTGAGCATGCGATGTTGAACGACTCGCAAGATCCATTCGGCGAAGTTCTTACCGGCGGCGATTGGAGTGGCGAGATCGCTGAATTCGAGATGAGTATGTGCGTTGATAAATCCAGGAAGTAAGCAGCATTCGCCCAAGTCATGAACTTCGGTGGCGTTTCCGTTAAAATTCTTCCATTCGCTGACACTCGTGATTCGATTGCCTTCGAATCGAATGACCCCATCGCGAATTGGGTGCCCCTGACCGGTCCAGATCCAACGTGACCGGATCGCACCGTTGAACATCGCTGGTGTATTTTCGATCATACGCGGTACGGGACGATCTTCGGCGACGTGGGTTTGGGAGCGTCGAGCT